>DASWIS010000002.1 GCA_036397555.1 Candidatus Zixiibacteriota bacterium
CATCGTGCAGTGGATCGAGGGCTGGTACAACCGCGAACGCATGCACACCAGCCTGGACGATCTCAGTCCGGTTGAATTTGAGGAACGCTTGTTGCTGGAATCTATCTAAACGAGTGTCAACGAAAACGGGGGATCATCACCACCTCGGCGGGACGGTTGATGCTCAATGTGCTCATGTCATTCGCCCAGTTCGAACGGGAAATCATCGCTGAGCGGACCTCCGACAAGATGTGTGCGGCAAGGAGGAAGGGTAAGTGGTGCGGCGGTCCTCCGGTGTTGGGGTACGACATCGACCACGAACGCAAGCGGCTGATCATCAATCCCGATGAGGCCGAGCAGGTCCGGGAGGTCTTCGATCTGTATCTGGAGAAGCAGTCGATGCTGCAGGTTGTCTGTGAGATCAACCGCCGGGGATGGACCACCAAGAGCTATCAGACCAAGGCGGGATCGCACCACCCCGGAGCGCTGTGGGACAAATCCAAGCTGCAACGCATCCTCACCAACGTCACCTACATCGGCAAGACCAGGCACCAAGGTCAGATCATCGACGCTGAGCATGAGGGGATTGTCGATCCCGCCATCTTCGAGCAGGTACAGGAGTTGATCCGGGAGAACGGCAACGGATCGGGCGGCACGGTCCGCAACAAGCACGGGGCGTTGCTCAAGGGCATCCTGAAGTGCGGTCAGTGCGGCGCCGCCATGGCGCACACGTACACCAAGAAGGGCAACCGGCTGTACCGCTACTACACCTGCACGACCTACCAGAAGCAGGGACCGGATGCGTGTACGACTCGGTCACTTGCAGCTCAAGAGATCGAGGACTTCGTGGTCGAGCAGATACGCAGGCTGGCGCGCGATCCCGATCTGATCCGGGAGGTGTTCGAGGAGTCGATCCGTCAGCGTCAGGAGCAACTTGCTCGATTGGAATCAGAACGCAATCGTCTGGTCAAGCAGCGGCAGCAGAAGGGTGAGGAGATCAAGCGGTTGGTCAGTGCGATTGCGGGCACCCCGAATCCGTCGCCGTCGCTGACAGAGCGGCTGGCGGTGGTCGAGCGACAGGCCGGTGATGTTGACCTGCGACTGCAGGAGATCGACACTCAGACGTCAACACTCCGCGATCAATCCATCGACCTCGCCGGCGTGACCGCCGCACTCGAAGAGTTTGAGGCGGTGTGGGGGGTGATGTGTTGCGCGGAACGGGAACAGCTGGTTCACGCACTCAGCGGCGTGATCTGGGTTGGGAAGTCACAGAATGCCATAGAGATAGGCTTTCGATCACGGGACGCCTCATAATATTTCTTGCTCTCATTTGTGTTCGCTGCGATATACCCGCTGTCATTCCTGAGTTTATACGAGACAACTAAAGAGGATTCCGGCGGGCAGCAAGTAGGTTCGTTAGGTGAAGTGGTTGATGCAGGCGTATCAGCGATGCGCGCGCATTGGCGTGACGGCGTGCCACAATGGCGCCGTGCCGCGGCGGATCTTGCAGATCAACATTCAGGATTCGCCGTCACGTACTGCAAAGACCGATGTCCTAATGCTACGTGCGCCCTTTGTCATGAGTCCTCCGTAACTGCAATCATCGAAGTAGCGAGAATCTAAACCGCATTACGGATAGCACTCTGATCAGATGCTCAACCTTAGGAGAATGGAAATGACAATCCCAGAACGATTCCCAACGCTATCGCCAGGAAGAGGGAACGAATCCGGTGATTCGCTTGCGACAATTACACTGCCGATTGCCCTCACAGCATTGCTGACCGTCCTGCCTTTGAGAGTTGAGCCCGATCCAATGCACTCGGAAACCGCAGGTGCTACACCCATCCCTGCAGAAATCGCCGTGACGGCAATGCCCTTGCCCTTTACGGAGAATTGCGGCCAATTCGATCCCCGTGTGAGATTCCAGGCTCATACTCGACGTGCAACCGTATGGATTACCGGTGATGGTGTTTACTACGACTTCCTGCGCCCGAGATCGCGAATCTCGACAGAGCCGATGGCATCGAGTAATCGCGAAGTCGAGTGTCTCACCATTGGGGTCACCTTCATCCACGCTAATCCGTCGCCCTCGCTCGCCGGCGCCGGACTGCAACAGTACCACACCAACTATCTGATTGGAAGTGACCCTCTGGAATGGCGGACTGGGGTCCCCAATTATGACACGGTGGTTTTCAACGGGATCTACTCCGGAATCGACCTGAAGTATTATGGAAACAGTGCGGGCTTGGAGTATGACTTCATTGTTTCTCCCGGAGCCGATGCATCACAGATCGAGGTTCGCTACGATGGTGCCACGTCGCTCTCCATCGACGGCCTTGGCAATTTGGTAGTCGAGACAAGCTGGGGCACAGTGACGGAGCATACCCCGCGGCTCTACCAATTCGACGAAGACCGGTGCGTCGAATTGTCCGGAAGATACACGTTGATTTCCGAGAATTCGTTCGGCTTTCGACTAGATGACTCCTACAATCCGGCGCTGGCGTTAGTTATCGATCCGACATTGACTTACAGCACGTATCTGGGAGGGGGTTCGGACGAGTACGGCTACGAGATCGCGGTCGATGGCTCCGGGAGCGCGTACGTCATGGGCGTCACGTTCTCATCTGATTTTCCGACCGTCAGCTCCTACGACGGCACGCACAACGGCAGTGGTGATGTGTTCATTGCAAAGGTCAACGCCGCCGGTAGTGGACTCGTGTACAGTACGTACATCGGCGGCGGGTCCGACGATTTCAGCTACGGGATCGCCGTGGACGGCTCCGGAAATGCCTACATCACGGGCTACACGCAATCGACAAACTTCCCGACCCTCAACTCCTATCAGGCAATGCACGCGGGCGGCACCTACGATGCCTTTGTGACAAAGCTGAACAGCGCCGGGGATGGATTGGAGTACAGCACATATCTGGGCGGCGGCGCCGACGACCTGGCCGTCGGTGGGATTGCTGTCGATGGAGGTGGAAACGCATACGTCACGGGATGGACAACCTCGACCAATTTCCCCACAGTGAATGCCTACCAGTCCGACCGGGGACTCACGGATGTCTTTGTGACCAAGCTAAACGCCTTCGGTAACGGGCTGGAGTATAGCACCTATCTTGGTGGAAACCTGTCGTCGGAGGAGGGCTGGGGCATTGCCGTCGATGGAGACGGCAACGCGTATGTCGTGGGCAAGACGAACTCCTCCGACTTCCCAACGGTTAATCCGTACGACGGTACACTCAATGGTACCGACGCCTTTGTCGTCAAACTCAACAGTCTTGGGAATGGACTGATTTACGGTACCTACCTTGGAGGCACGGGATCAGACGGGGAACGCTGCTTGGTCGCGGTGGACGGCGATGGGAACGCCTACGTCACCGGCTGGACAACTTCGACCGACTATCCGATGGTCAATGCATACCAAGCCTCGTACGGCGGCGGCGGATATGATGCGTTCGTTACAAAGTTGAACAGCGACGGGGACGGGTTGGAGTACAGCACCTACCTCGGTGGGAATGGGCAGGACTTTGGAGACGATATCGCTGTCGATGGGAGTGGCCATGCACACATTGTCGGCCGAACCCAATCGACCAACTTCCCAACGGTGGATCCACACCAGGCCAATCACGGAGGTGGGATTGATGACGCATTTGTGGCGGAGTTGAACAGCGCCGGAGACGGGCTGGTTTATGGCACGTACCTGGGTGGCAGTGGCCAGGACTTTGGCGATGGGGTCGCGGTGGATGATGCCGGAGATGTCTATCTGACGGGACGGACATCATCCTCCAACTTTCCCACGGCCAGCCCATACGATGGGTCAATCGGCGGAGCTTGGGATGCCTTTGTTGCGAAGATCGGAGAACTCCCCTGCCCGTGCCCATGTTTCGCCGATCCCAACTGTGACGGAGTCACGGATGTGCTTGATGTTGTGCTGGCCGGAGACGTCGCATTCGGTAGCGAACCCCCCACACTTGATCCACCATGCACGATTAAGCGAGAGGATGTCGATTGCAATGGTGTCGTCAATGCCCTTGATATCGCCGACCTGCTAAATGTCGCCTTCCGCAATGCCGACGCGTCGGTGGCGTTCTGCAATCCAAATCCCGGAGCCTGCACACCCCCGACACCACCGACTCCGCCGCCGGCTGGGGGCGGGTCTGTGCTTGTAGAATCAAAGACATTCATGACCAATCAGGACAATTGCAAGATCGGCATCTACATCAACAATTCAGTCGCCCTGAATGCAATTGTTCTCCCGCTGGAGATGCGATCCGTGTCGGGAGGTGCCTATCCGGCCTCCTCATTCACGTTGACAGTCAGATCCGGTGGACGAGTTAAGCTGAGCGGATTAGACCATTTTACCACGCTGCGTTACTATGGTACCCCAGAAGTGGTCAACTGCTGCAGTGGTCCGGTATCCAGCACTTGGAAGTCGGGCGAGATCACACCTGGGCTCGAGTTTTACTCCAGTTCTGATGCAGTTTTTTGGGAGGGAAACACTCAGTATACGTTCATCGACTCCTGTCTCGGTATCGGCAATGACCCCGCGGGAACGCCTTCCATTGAGCTGTCCTTTACAACTGGCGGAACACCCGGCACGTTTGAAATCGATACTGCGTGTGTCACGCCACAGAATCACCTGCTCTTCGTGGAGTGTAGCGGCGGGAGTCCATTCAGTTCGGTGGCCGCCAACGGCACCGCGTGGCAGCCCGGTTTCACGAAGGGGACTGTCACCGTTACTGATGCGACCCCACCTGTGGCTGATTATGGTGACGCCCCCGACGGAATCGACGCCTGCCAGTTGTCCACCACGTGTGATGCTCCGGCTTCCATATACCCGACAAACTGGTTGACCGCGAATGCGGCTGCCGGAAGGGAAGCCCCGTACCACTTCAACACCCTTGCCGGGGCAGAGAGTTGGATTTCACTCGGAGGCCGTGGAACCGGTCCAGCTTCCACAGAGTCCGAAGCACACCAACCCTGCTGCGACTGGATCACTGGCGTGCTCGCCCCTCCTCCGCCGCCCTGTGATGAAGATGACGGACCCCTTGTCCTGTGTCTGGGAGCCAATCCCGGTCTCGCGGCCCTATGCAACAGCGGGATCATCGTCGCACCCGGCGGTAATTGCGAGGAGTTCGCCGCCGCAGCATTTGGTCCGAATCCGGCGGTGGCGGGGCAGGCGTGGGGCATCTGGGTATTCCAAGCCGAGATTGGACCAACAACGCCTGATGTGCCCGCATACGCCAACGTAGTTGTCGATTTGAACCAGAGTGGGGTCTATGGCGACGGCGCCTTGGAATGGACATTAACCGATGAACCGCTGCAGTATATGCCCGGTCAGGTTCAGACCCTCATTACTGAACCATTCTTCCCGGTGCCGATCGCCGTAGTGGGCGGCCCGGTTGTGAACTGGGCGGCCTTGCCCTTTTGGACCCGGTTCACGGTCGGTTCCGAGCAGATCAGTTTCGCATTTCCCGGCGGCGATTGGGACGGTAGCGGTGAGGCGGGCGGCTATGACTATGGGGAAACCGAAGACTGGGTTGTCTTCGGCGATCCGGAAGAGGAGCGTGGGGCTTGCTGTGACCCGGGTGGCGATTGCAAGTGGGTGACACAGGACAGTTGCGCAGCGCTTGGCGGTACTTTCCATGGCGCCGGGACTTTCTGCCGAGAATCTGACATCGACAGCAATGGCGTCGACGACATGTGCGAACCGTGTCTCCCTCCTGGGCCGTATAACGACACCACTTCGATGCTCGCGTACATGGAGATACTCGTCCATCCGGACTGGCGTGATTCGGTCAAGAGCTTGCCGGGGTACGACAGCACCACGGCCATTCTGCGAACCGGGATTGGATTCGATCCACAGATCATCAACATGTACAGCGCGCCGTATCTCCAGGACGATGCCTGGGATGATTATCTTGGGGTTCAGGTCGGTGTCGCCACCGGACCCGATACGAACATCGTCATAGTAGACAGCGACTTTCCTCCACTTAGCGATGAGCAGCTTGGAATCGATGAGCTTCTCATACAGACTTTTGGAATCCCACAAACTCCGCACGCCCCTTGGGAGTTATTTGAGGGAAGAAAAACCTCAATGCACAACTGGGAATACTTCGGTCTTGAAGGTTGTCCGGGTTGTCTCTGGAGCCTAAACGATCCTGAGGAAACAGTCGGTCAGAGGCCGATCGTGCTGCAGTTCGGGGATGAAGGGACAGATCTGAATGTGCTTCGTGGAATCGAATTGACTAGCCCGTCGATTTATTTCCCGAACTTCGGCGAGTTCTTGCTCTTAGAGCCTTACCCTGCAATCAGAGCCTACACAGGTCAGGCGTGTCCTGCGGGACAAACTCCTCCGCGCGCTGTTGAGACCTTTGATCCGCGCTTTGGGCCTGCTCCGGAGCTTCGTCGATCGAATCCCCAGTCCGCAAATCCGACTCTGGGGCGTCCAGCAGGTACGGCTGCCCCCGGAGACGTTTTCGGATGGGTTATCAAAGCGGGTGCGGCCATCGGGTTTGATGACTCCGAATCTGACTCGACAGAATTCATGGGGGCGATGAACTCGATTGAAGCACTGATTGCCCCGTGCGTATGCACGAAGTTCGCAGATCCCGCAAACAACGGTGCCGTCGTGAATGTCTTCGACGTGGTCAAGGCCGTTGACGTTGCCTTCCGTAGCGCAGCTCCGACCACCGATCCGGGATGCCCGAAGCAACGGACCGACGTCAATTGCGACAACGTCACGAACGTCTTTGACGTCGTCAAGTTCGTCGATGTGGCGTTTCGCGCAGCCAACCCGGCGACGGCGTTCTGCGATCCGTGCGGATGATCAAGTAGCTGTACAGCTACAATTGCAAAGCCCGTGGGGTCGGTGACGGCCCCACGGGCTTTGTCTTGGGTCACGGAATCCAAGATGAATGGGCGGAGTTCGTCCCGATTGTCGCCCGTGCTCGTGACCTCAGCGGCTTCAGGTGCCGGGCATCGACGTGAGCGCCGCGAGCGGTGACCGCCAACCCCCGACACGTCCGCGGGTTACGTCGGCGCTTCTCTGACGGCAGGTACAGTTTGCTGACGTCGGAATTGTCGGAAGTTTGAAGCGGGCAGCAATAGCTCCCCGGGCCGGACTCGAACCAGCGACAAGGCGGTTAACAGCCGCCTGCTCTACCGACTGAGCTACCGGGGAATGAGGCAAAGCGCCGAGCCACAGAATTTAGCCGTCTGTACGACGAAATCAAGCCGAAAACCGAACGGTTCCGTCCCTGATCGGAGCTGACGGGTCCTTTCCCATATGCGGACATAGGTCCTGTCTACTTCAACAACGACGAGACGAATCGGATCAGCGGTATCAGGAACACCGCCAGCAGCACGAGCGCCACGAGTGTGCGCCACGACAACTTGCCATGGCGTCCGGCGAACTCATATCCGCACACGAAGCAGACAGTCGAGTCGACGGGAACCATCGCGGCGCAGGATGGGCACTCACGTTTGCCGGTCATGGGGATTATGTGCAGCCGGGTCGGAGCCGCCTACAGGTGATCGATGGTCATGTCGGCGATATCGCGCGCCGCTTCGAGCATCTCCGGGGGAACA
Source organism: Candidatus Zixiibacteriota bacterium (assembly GCA_036397555.1). NCBI lineage: Bacteria > Pseudomonadati > Candidatus Zixiibacteriota > Candidatus Zixiibacteriota bacterium. The sequence goes on from DASWIS010000002.1 coordinate 7,573, forward strand.
TGCACATCGACGCGCGTCGGTTCCAGCGTGCCAAGGCCGGTACCGCTGCCGAACATTTCATTGGAGTGCAGCAGCGACGGTATGCCCTCCTGCTTGAGCGCCTCGACCACCATCTGTGCGTGCATGGTCGTTGGGTAGGAATGAAGCAGGACAAAGTCCGCATTCGATCCGGATTCTTTCATTGCCGTCTCCCTGTTGACCAAGCGTGACTCATGGTGTGCCGGATTGCGTCATCACACAAACCTGATACCGGATATCCGAACTCAGGGTTCTCCGAGTGCGCGATAAACGGAGCCGTTCGCTCGCTTCAATACGGTGTCCGCATCGCGGGCGGAGCAGTTCAGCTTGGCCATGACCAGCGCGCGCTTGACTGAACCGCGCGCCCGACGCAAGAACTCGCTCGACTGGTCATAGTCCAGACCGGCAGTCACACAAAGGATACGCTTGGAGCGTTCGCGCAGTTTCGCAGAGGTCGCTGTCAGGTCGACCATCCAATTCTGATACGTTTTGCCCAGTTGAATCATGGCCGCTGTTGTGATCATGTTGAGCACGAGCTTTTGCGCCGTACCTGCTTTCATCCGCGTTGATCCCGCGATCACCTCGGGGCCGACTACGACTGCAACGACAACATCGGCGCTTTCCGAGCTCGTGGCGACCGGTATCGGATTGGCGACGAGGAAGATCGTGCGTGCGCCGCGACGTTTGGCCTCGCGCAATGCGCCCAGAGTGTACGGCGTGCGTCGTGACGCCGCGATGGCGATCAGGCAATCTTGTTTGCCGACGCGATGTCGCCTGACATCGGCGGCGCCATCGGCCGCTTTGTCCTCGACCCCTTCGCGCGAACGGATCAATGTGCGATGCCCGCCGGCAATCAACCCCACCGCGCGCTTGTGATCCAATCCGAATGTCGGCGGCAGCTCGGAGGCATCGAGCACACCGAGCCGTCCGGATGTGCCCGCGCCCGCGTAGAACAGGCGTCCGCCCCCAAACCAAGCATCGATGACCACTTGTGTCGCCTTTTCGATCTGCGGCAGACAGCGCGCGATGGCAGTGGCGACTGTGCGATCGGCATCGTTGATGCGCTTGAGCACCGTGCGCAGCGGTTCGCGGTCCAGCCGTCGATAACGTTTGTCCTGCGACTCGGTGGTCAATTCGGTCAATTGTTCGTATAGCGTATGGTCCTTTGCGTGTCGCTTCATGTCCAGAAAGTCGATGGGAAACGAGGGGCTGTCAACTGTGGAAGATGGGAGCCGTGCATCAGAACTCGAAGGTCGACCACACGGGGTCGCCCAGGTATAGCGCCGCTGCGTCGTGGCATCGTGAGGGATGAATCAATTGATTACCGCGATCTTATACGGCGTCCCCTTGGTCTGGCCATTCACGACAAGCCGCAGGAGGTAGATACCGGAAGCCAGTTCTTCCACGTCAGCAGCACTCCACACGACATCGTGTGTGCCGCCGGAAAGGACGCCCCGATACGCCCTGGCAACCGTTCGCCCATGTATGTCGTGGACGATCAACTCGACTGGAATGGCCTGTTCCGATCCGATCACGCCAATGTCGACTCGGATCGTGGCGAGCGATCTGACGGGATTGGGAAACACAGCGACAATCCGCGAAGACCTGGGGACAGACGGCATCGCTTTCACTTCAATCTCGACGATTTCGGTATCAGCCAATGACGTGTCCTCGGCGATAAACCGGACAGAGTGATACCCGACCTGCTCTTCGTCCGGGGCAAACGAAAATGTCGCTACGCCATCGCCGTGGTCTACGAGCACAGCGTTATCAAGAGAATCGCCGAGTCGCAATACGATGCTGTCATCGTCCGGATCGCTGGCCCGGACTTCCAATTCGAGCGAATCGCCGAGAGTGATCGTCCGGCCACCGGTTGGTTCAAGCACCGGAGCGCGATTCGCGGGATGATCTGCGACAACATACTGTCCCTCGGGCGATGGGTTGCTGGTGTTCCCCATCGAGTCGGCTGCCACCACGACATAAAACGCAGAATCTCGGTCGGGCGGCAGTATATCCGTCCAGCAAGTGTCATCGAACGGCACAGTTTCCTGCTGTTCCACGTCCATTGGCCAAAAGCCCGAATGCGTTCCACGACTAACCTTATACTCACGCAAGTCACCCTCGTAACGACGACTCCAACAAACGGTGACCGCTGGACCTGCACCCGTCACGCTGATCGAGCCGGGAGCGAGGGGCGGAAAATCAGTGTAGTGGTAGGTGTTGCCACCCGGCCCACCCGTCCAGCCGATGTCGGAGCGCGAGCCGTCGACGTCGAGCACGGACGGGTCACCCGCGTCGATGAGCGGGCTACCGTATTGCAGCTGGAAGAGCGAATCCGTCGTCAGCATCGGGTACAGATTCGTGTTTTCATAAGGGAAGATCTTGATCCGTTCGGGCGGATCGCCGGGATAGATGTAGTAGAACGAGTCGACGGGCGGCCAGAAGGCATTGTAGGCATACGTAATCCATCCCGTGGAGTCACAGCCGTCGCACGAAAGACCGAATCGGAAGAGAGCTGGACTATCTAAGAAGATATTGTTGCGGATCGTGATCGTTTCAAAGTACCGCTGAAGCACTTCGGACCGCTGCGGGCCATGATCGCAGTCGATGAATGTATTGTTTTCGAGAGATCCAGTCGCATAGTACCAAATGACGGGATGTTGAGCCTGTCGGATGAGGTTATTGCGAATAGTGACCTGATTGGCGAACCCGACTTCAATTCCTGCTCGCGGACGAGCGTCACCCAGTAACGTGTTATCGCTTACGTTGTGCTCGATGAGAATGGTTCCCGCGCGGTAAACCGAGATTCCCCGCCCGGAAAAGCCTCCAGCAAATGTATTGTCATGAATCCAGGAGTGACCATTGCCGCAGATGATCCCGTCTCCCGCACCATGGATGAACTCGTTGTCATGAATGTGACTTGTCCCCGAGCTTCCAAAGGAAGCATTGCACTCGACAAACCGGCATTCAGATACACTTATGGTACCGGCATAGTAGCCGAAAACGCCGTTAATGTGCATTACAGTGCTTCCTCTTGAAAACCGAAACTCCAGCCCAGAGACCGCATGGTCAAGGCTGCCACGAATCTCGATGATTTGCTCGGGGAACTCGTACGGGCCAGTCCAGTCCAGAGTGACTGAATCCCGTCCAACGCCGTGGAGAGAAACACCAGGTGCAATAAGGATCGTCGAATCGATTCCGTAGTATCCGGCATGAATTAGAATGGTATCGCCGACGGAGGTCGCCAATCGAGCCGCGTCGATCACACGATGGGCGGCTGTCTGGTAAGTCGCATATGGAGGGGTGTTCGAACCCAACGGCGAAACATGAATCGTCCGCGGTCTCACGCGCGGGCCGATCTGGATTCGAATGATCAACGTATCCTCGAAGGCTCCATCCGATGCGACCAATAAGATCGTGACCTCCCCGACTTGCGACTCGTCCGGTGAGAAAACCAGTGATCCCTGCCCACTTCTCAGATCGGTGAAGGTGGCGTGGGCCGGCGGATCGAGGATCGACAGCGTCAGCGGATCGTCATCGGCGTCCGTCGCCATCACGGATAGGGTCAGCGTGTCACCCGCTACCACCTCCTGATCGGGTACAAGCTCCCAAACAGGCGGGTGGGGGTCAGTGTCGTAGGCAATCACGGCCGAGGGACCGCTCTCCTGGCCGGCGCTGTCGAACGCCGTGACGACATAGTAGACGACCTCCGGGGTTGCCTGATTGGTATCCCAAATCGCGGTGTCGGCGGCGGCGACCTCCTTCAGGGGGAGTGTCGTCTCATCCCAGAATCCGGGGCTCTCCCCGCGATAAATTCGGTATCCGGCCAGATCGGTCTCCGGCCTGGCGCTCCATTGAACGTGCGCGACCACGTTCTGACCGACAGTGCGCAGTGATTCCGGCGCGAGTGGCGCGAGATCCGGGTAGCTATATGTGTATCCCTGCGGCCCGCCGGTCCAGCCGATGTCGGAGCGGGAGCCGTCGGCATCCAGGATCGAGGGGTCGCCGGCGTCGATCAGGGGGCTGCTGTATTGCAGCTGGAAGAGCGAATCCGTCGTCAGCATCGGGTACAGATTCGTGTTTTCATAAGGGAATATCTTGATCCGTTCGGGCGGATCGCCGGGGTAGATGTAGTAGAACGAGTCGACCGGTAGCCAGAATGCATTGTAGGCATACGTAATCCATCCCGTGGAGTCACAGCCGTCACAGGACAAACCGAACTGGAAGGCAGCACGGTTATTAAGGAACAGATTGTTGCACATCGACAGCGTCTCAAAATAGCGCTGCAAGACGGTTGAGAGCAGTGCCCCACGGTCACCGTCGATGATCGTGTTGTTCTCCACCACGCCTGATGCGTAGTACCAGAGGATCGGGTGCTTGACTTGCCGGATGAGGTTATTGCGGATTGTGACCGAGTTCACGAAATTGACGTAAATCGCCGCATGTGGGCGACCACCCCCAGGTCGAGTGTTGTCAAACACATTTCGTTCGATAAGGACGGTTCCGGCATCAGAGACGAGAAGGCCCTCCTCGGCGCTGGTAGTTTCTCCGACAAATAGATTGTCATGAATCCACGCGTACGTGCTATGAGCGCGAACTCCCCGCGCTCGCTGGTGAAAGAACTCATTGTCATACACAAATGCCCGGGTGTTTCCCCCCAGCACAACGGCAAACCCATTGATCCTACAATCCCGCACGGTCACCGTGTCGAACTCGGGGAAATTATGGCCGTACAGAGCGTACCCATTCAAGTTGTGATGACTGAATGGGAATCTCAGGCTCATCCCAGCCACCTCATTTTTACCGACGAGTCTAGCCATGATGCTTGAGCCATAGCTCTCGTCCGTCCAGTCGATCAGGGCTGAGTCGCGATGCACGCCGAGCCAAGTCACACCGCGTTGAATGATCAATGTCGTATCGACTGAGTACGTCCCTGCGTGCACCAGGATCGTGTCCTGGTCACTGATGGCCAAACGCGCAGCGTCGATCACGCGATGGGCGGCAGTAGCGTATGTCTCGTACGGCGGCGTATTCGATCCCAACGGCGAAACGTGGTAGGTTGCCGCGCCTCCGCGACCGGGCAGTAGAATTGCAAACCCGTACAGGGCCAACATTGCCAGCCGTCGCGTCATCCGCCCCATAATCGTGCCTGCAAGTCCGCTCTATCAGCAATCTACCCGGCCTTGCGACCTTGGCAAGCGGCCGTTGATTGCCGAAGGCGATGGCTGTCACTATCTTTCGCCCGGGGCAGGGGCTGACACAGGACACGGCATGGCGATTACACCGGAAAACGACCCCCGCACGGCGATGCGTCGGCAGGACCGCGCGGTCGAGGACGACGCGTGGATCAGGAAGTTTCTCGCGCGCTCGCCACAGGGGATCACGGCGACGGTGCATGACGGTCAGCCGTACCTCAATATCAACACGTTTGTCTACGACGAGTCGACGCACTCGATCTACATGCACACCGCCGGATCGGGACGATTGCGTACCAATGTCGATGCCGATGAACGCGTGTGTTTCTGTGTCAGCGCGATGGGGCGTCTGCTTCCGGCTGACACGGCGCGCGAACTGAGCGTCGAGTACGACAGCGTCATGATCTTCGGACGCGGGACGATTGTCACCGACACGGAATTGGCCCGCGCGAAGATGCTGATGTTGATCGAGAAGTACTTCCCGCACCTGCGGCCGGGCACAGATTACCGCCCGATCACGCAGCAGGAGATTGAAGAGATCAGCGTGTACCGCATCGCCATCGAATCATGGAGCGCCAAGCGCAAGGTCGCGCCGACGGATTTCCCGGGAGCGTTTGAGTTTGCGGCGGGGTCGATCTAATCACAGTTCAAGCATTCCCCAAGGTCCGGGCCATCCATCTACGCGCACGGGTCGCAGTACACCGTCGCCGGGTCGGCGGCGCGAAAGGCCACATCGACCAGTTTCACCACGTCGAAGACGTTGGTCACGTTGTCGCACGTCACATCGGTTGTCTGACGCGGACACGCCGGGTTCGGATCTGGTACCGGCGCTCCCGCGCGGAACGCGACATCGACTCCTTTGACGACGTCGAACACGTTCACGACACTGTCGCAAACCGGGTCGCCGTGGCAGTCGCACGCGCACGAAGCCGCGATGTTGATGAGAATCATGGCAATGTTGGACAGGTCTTCGCCGTCATTGGCCTGGTAGAGAATGGTATCGAGACCGAGGTAGTCAGTATCGGGTGTGTAGTCGAATGCCCCTGTGCCCGCGTCGAAATTATCGATCGAACCGTGGAGCGGGCCAGCCGTGTGTGCGATTGTCCAACTGACGTCGTCGACATCGGTCACCGGCATCGGGGGCGTTCCGAACTGCGTATTGACAAGAGTGAACATGAAGGCATCGTCGGCCACCGGCGGATCGTTGACCGGCGCCACCAACACGCGCCATACCCCGGTGTCGGGCGGCGCGATCCCGTCGGTCACCGCGAAGTACAGCGAGTCGTCGCCGAAGAAGTCGGGGTCCGGCGCATAGGTGAAGTTTCCCATCGTAGGGAGCAGCGATTGCACTTCGCCATGAAACGGACCGGCAACGATGGAATAGGTCAGCGGATCACCATCGGGATCGAGCGCCTGCAGATTGGCCGCAAGGGGGACATCTTCGACGCCGGACGCGGTTGAGTCGCGTGCCTCCGGCGGGTCGGTGACTTCGGTGACCGTGATCTCAACCCCTTGGGAGTCGGCCAAGGCACCATCGGAGGCGATGACCAGGACATTGTAAACACCCGATTGTGTAAATCCGGGTGTCCACATGAAGCTGCCGGTTCCGTCACCGGGGCTATTAAACGATGCGCCCAGCGGTAGATTTTCGGCGGACAACTCCATCGGGTCGCCGTTGGCGTCGTCGGCGACGGCTGCGATCAGAAGCGTCTGGCCTTCATTGACGACCGCGTCGTCAATGGGCTCCAGGATCGGGGCCTGCGGCGGGCAGTCGATCGTTTCGGCCGGATCGCCATTGGGCTGCGGCGATGGCGTGCCGATGGCATAGTCAGTTGAATTGTCGCTGATCTGCGGCGGGAAGACGATGCGCGTGCGCACCAGCGACTGGCAGCCGTTGCTCGGCAATGCCAGCGCGGGCGTCCCGAACCCGGTGTTGCTGCCGGTGTAGTTGCCGTATGCGACCGCATCGACATAATCAGTACCGGGCGGATCCAGCCGAAATACCAGCCGTCCATCCGTGATGGGAATCGAATTGTCGGGAATAATGAAGTCGGGCGGGTTGATCATGTCGGCAGCCACCGCCGCGGTCGCCAGCAGGACCGTCTCGTTGAGCCCGAGAGCTGGAAACGATGCGGTAAAGTCGTGCACCAGCGTCTCGGTGGTCCCAGTCGCATCAAACGCTGTAATCCGCACCGGCGACAGGTTGGTCTGGCCGCTTAATTTGGCGATCAACTCAACGTATTGCCTGGTCCCATCAGCGTTTGTGTGGATTTCGTTAAATCCAATCCGGTGAAAGGACTGCGGGTCCGCCCATGTGGTCGTGTGCATGAGCAATACTGCCGTCAGCGACAGCGTCGTGCTCCGGAATCCAAGACGATGGCGCATACATCCTCCCATAATCTGTTCGACCCACTGCGCGGGTGCTTTGATTGTAAGTCAACTCTTTGGCCGGACACCCGGAAACGAGTGACCAGGGTCGGTAACTGAACTCTCTGAGGAATTTAAACACCGAGGAGAGGGTTTTCCAAGCCAAAACCGATGGGCGAGGGCGTCGCGCCTTGGCCGATAATCCGTCACGGTCTCAATCGTCGGTCCCTGCGGGCCGTCGTTGTTCCCGTTTGATGCGCGCGCGTGAAGTATTGTGCTCGTCGAGCGTGCGGGAAAAGACATGCCCGCCGCCGCCGTCAGCGACGAAATACAATTCGTCGGTCGAGTCGGGATACAGTGCGGCGAGGACCGACGCCTTCCCCGGATTGCCGATCGGCCCCGGCGGCAGGCCGGTGTGACGGTAGGTGTTGTACGGCGAGTCGATCTCCAGATCGCGCGTGAGCAGCGTCTGCCCCGGTGCCAGGCCGCCCATCGCGTAGATAACGGTGGGATCGCATTGCAACAGCATCCCGCGTCGGAGCCGATTGTGAAACACGGCCGCGATCCGCGCGCGCTCCGGGTGAGAGGCGGTCTCCGCTTCGACCATCGATGCCAGTGTCAGGATGTCATGGCGTGTCATGCCCAGTACGTTCATCTGAACAAGTACAGAGTCGGCGAATATAGCCGACATGTGATCGATCATTGTCGCCAGTACGGTCGTCGGTTCAACTCCCCACGCAAACGAATATGTCTCGGGCAGCACATACCCTTCGAGTGACGTGGTCGGGATGTTTAAGCGATGCAGGAGATCGGGGTCATCAGCAAGTGTGAGAAACACTTTCGATTCAAACTCCATCTTCACCGACAAGTGCTCCGCAATCTGCGCGAGCGTCCATCCCTCCGGTATCGTGACGGTGACGATCTCGGAGCGACCTGCGGCCAGATCATTGAGAATCGAGTTGATCGATGCCGATTCGGAAAACTTGTAGCGGCCCGGCTTGAGCCGACGGTCCAAACCGCGGAGGCGGGCCATCGCCACAAACGCGAGGCGCGACCTGAGGATTCCGACGGAATCCAACTGCAGCGCAATCTGCCGCGCTCCGGCGCCGACAGCCACATCGATGACGATCGACTCATGCAGATCGATTGGCCGGGTTGCCCAAAACGTAAATGCGCCGACGGCAACGCAGAGCAAGACAACGGTCGCGGCAACGAAGCGCCACAATAATGGGATGTGCCAGTGGATCATCGCTCACTCCAACCCGGCGCGTTTGCGGGCGGCGCGTAAAGTCAAGCGGTCGGCGAGACGGATCACCAACGAAGGAAGAAACAGGACGACCACGAGCGCGACCGCAACTATTGCACGCAGCCAGTCGCCGATCCGTTCTTTAAGTGTCATCCTCATCAAACTCATCGTCGAGCTCACCGTGGGATGGCGCCGAGCGGTCGAGGTAGTGACGCAGGAGCAGCTCGGCCGCGATGCGGTCGATCGTGCCTTTGTTACCCTTGATTCGCTTTCCGGTCGAATGAAGGATGCGTTGCGCCTCTTCAGAGGAGAATCGTTCATCGAGTGTTTCGACCGGAACGCCGGCGGCGCGTTGCAGTCGCTCGACGAATCGCTCGACCTCGTCGGTCATCGGCCCGTGATCACCGGACGTCAGAAGCGGCAGCCCGACGACAATGCGATCATACTCCCACTGACGCCGCCCCTCGGCGATAAGACGCACTGCGTGGTCGGCATCGCGAACGATCAGCGTCTCCAGCCCGCTGGCGATTGTGCCGGTCGGATCGGAAATCGCCAACCCGACCCGTCGTCGGCCATAGTCGACCGCCAGGACCCTGCCGCTCGGATCATTCGGCCATGAAGCGGTCGCGCACATCAACTATAACCTAACGCTTCGAATCGTCTGCGGGCACAGGCAAATCACGCCGCCTGAGACCGACTACACTGCATCGGTTTGCAGAGTCTGGTGACCGCGCTGCATGCACGAAGTGCCATTGGGCCAAGTTTCGGCCGCGCTCATGACGATTGCAATCTGACGTGCCCGAACATCAAGGGGTAAGCGAACTTGGAATGTTGCGAATGTCCGACATAAATCGGGCCGCTGCCGTCGTATGAACCCAAGACGGCACTGGGGTTGCACTTGCCTCAATCATGACAACCACCGACCGTCATCGTGAGGCCTCGGAACAGGATCCGGAGACACTGGGCACGCATGCTGATTCTCCCGCTGCCCCGGCGCTGGGAAATCTCCAGCGCGGGTTTCCGCCGCATCGTCTGGACAACCAGTCGGAACCGAAGATCAGGAAAGACGGGCGCGGCTATTACATCATGACCATTTCCGAAAACCTGAAGGTGTATTTCGAAGACCACTACAACTTCCTGGAGTTAATCGCGGACCGTTGCGCCCAACTGCTCAATGAGGCGGCCGTCAGGATCGATGCCATCCCGGCGACGCACGCCGAGACGCTGGCGTTCTGCCGCGCACGGCGTATCATCCTCGATCTGCTGATGCGCACGATCCGCTCGTTTTATTCCGACGGGCACAATCTGGGCGTGATCATGACGCCGTGGTGTTTCGGGACCGTTGTGTTGGAAAAAGTCGAGATGTTGCGTGACCGTATCAGCCGCGGCGATGCCAGCCATCTCGATGTCGGCGACTTTCCCTACGATGTCGTACGATATATCGACGAGATCCGTGTCCAGGTGCTGATGGAAGTCCTGGAGTTTCCGCCGAAGGCTTTTGCCATGCGCTGGCAGTACACCGAGTTGATCCGCCGCTACTCTTCAGCGCTCTCCAATGTCACGACATCGCTGCAAACGATCCTTGACATGATGAAGAAACACGGGAAGTAACTCGCGCGGCCTATCGCAGTGCGCGGACTTCTCTGTGACGAAAACACCGGACCAGGTGGTCGTTGACCATTCCGGTCGCCTGCATGTGCGCGTAGCAGATGGTCGGACCGACGAATCGGAATCCACGCGATCTCAAGTCCTTGCTCATCGCCTGCGACTCGGCGGTTTCCGCGGGAAGGTCGGAGAGTTCCTTCCAGCGATTGACGATCGCTTGGCCCTGGGTGAAACGCCAGATGTATGAATCGAAACTGCCGAATTCGTCGACAACGCTCAGAAACGCCCGCGCGTTGCCGACGGCGGCTTCGACTTTGGCGCGATTGCGTATGATGCCGGGATCGGTCAGAAGCCGTTCGATCCTGCGTGGGTCGTACCGTGCGACTCTGCCCGCATCGAAACCATTGAACGCTTTCCGGAAGTTGCCGCGCTTGCGGAGAATCGTCAGCCAACTGAGCCCCGCTTGCATCCCCTCAAGAATCAGAAACTCAAACAGCAGGCGGTCATCGTGGATCGGGACGCCCCACTCGGTGTCGTGATACGACACATAGAGCGGATCGTTTCCCGCCCACGGGCAGCGGCGACGTCGGTCGGCATAATTGGCCGGATCCGGCATGGGGGATGGGTACGACGGTCCGTTCCCTCGTACCATCACTTTCCAACGGGCGGTCAGTACTCGGCGCGCAGTCCCGGGTGAGCCATCAGGGCCGAATCGATATAGGCCCGTGCCTGCCGAATTGCGTAATCCCCGCCATCCGGCTTGTTTCCGTACTCCTCAGCCCACTCGAACAACGTGTCCCAAATGTCCTTTGCGCTCACGCCCTCGGCAAACGTGAAGGATGAATGACGGGAGGTCGTCTCAGCCCATGCTGCTCGCACGCCCGCCCAGAATGGCGCGGTGCGCCGCCAATACTCCCGCGCCGCCAGCAGGGAATCGTCGCGGAGGCGTCGGTATGTATTTGATCCGCGCTCGTGCACGAGCACCGATGCCGTCGTGCCGTAGCCGTGTAAGTCCAGCTTGTAGTTATCCTGTTCATGGACACAGCCGTCGGGCGTAATCGTGTGACGATTCACTCCGCAGAGGACATCGTACTCCTCCTGGCGCGCGCGTTCCCGTCGCGGCAAGGGCCGCCACGTCACACCCGACTCCCAGGAGGAACGATTGGCAATGTGCATCCAGCGCCCGAATGACTCGAACGCGGCAAATCATTGACCTGATAAACGGCCTGAGTCCACGTGCCGCTGACCAGCGCCGAAGACAGCGCCTGATGCCCCAACTCTGGAAGCCCGCGTAGGCCAACAATGCCGTGTCTTGATACGTCCAGTCCTGCCGCCAATGCTTCACGACGCGGTCATCCCATTCGTCCCGCATGCTGATCGGTGCATCGCCGGACTCGGTCGTGTCGATAACGAGCAGATGCTGCAAGCTGACGAAGTCGCCCCGGTCTTCGATCACCCAAACCAGTTCACGCCCACGCGAACGATGCGGTTCGTGCACCAGGTAGCCGGCTTGCAGCGCGACCGTTTCTTCGAATGAAAAGCTGACTTCATATTCTCCCGCCATCGCGAGGATCGCCAGACGGTCCCGTTCGAAATCGTCTGTAAGAGCGTTGGGTTCGACTTCCTGCGCGGATACGATACGCGGCATCATCAGAAGACAGGCGGCTGCCAAACATGAAACATACTTGATCAGGGAGTTCGCCTTTGCCTGCTCCTGAGTCATGCTATCGCATTGGACAGCTTCTGAATTGGATAAACGCATGGGGCACCTTCCGAGGAATTCAAGCTGTTGCCGTTCAAGCGGTAACCACTTACACCGCGAAGTTAGGCGCGCCTAACTCTCGGCGGGGTACTTGGTACATGTCTCGCTGGACCGAGTCAAGTCCGAATTCGCAGTCAGAAGCAGCGTTGCGCAGAACGCGCCCGCGCATGGGCGCGCGTAAGCGAAGAACACCCACACCGGCGGCTATTGACAAAACCTCTGAAAGATGCGAGAATAAGCATAGGAAGTGCCTTAGGATTATGGAGATGAGACCTCATCCCGACATGCACCGGCATTCTGCCGTGACGTACTCTGTGATGGGTTGTTGCTGTTGTCGCGTTTTCTCACGACGGAAGGGAATGCTCATTCAGAATCTGGATTAAGCCACACCTGACAGCGACATGAAGCGAGAGCCCTTCCGCAAGGAGGGGTTCTTTTTTTGTATCTAAAACGCATCAAGGCAACAGGAGGCATCATGAGCACCACGGTCGAACAGGTCCTTCGAGCCAATCAGTCGTACAAAGAAACATTCGGGAGCAAGCGCGACCTGCCCATGCCCCCGGGACGGCGGTTTGCCGTTTTGACATGCATGGACGCGCGCTTGGATCCGGCCAAGTTTGCGGGATTGGCCGAGGGCGATGCGCATGTCATTCGCAACGCCGGCGGGCGCGCCAGCGACGACGCGATTCGGTCGCTGGTCATCTCTTACAAGCTGCTGGGAACGCGCGAGTGGTTTGTGGTTCACCATTCCGATTGCGGCATGGAGACATTCACCGACGATGTGATCTCCGATCTGCTCTCCAGAAGTCTGGAGACGGCCACGATCAGCAATGGCGGCTGGAAAGACATCGGTAAAGGGCCGGGTGCGCCGGACGGCCGCTTCATCAAATGGCTGACGATCTCCGATCAGCAGACGAGCGTGGTCGAGGATGTGCTGCGCATCCGCAATCACCCGCTCGTGCCCAGGTCGATCGCAATCTATGGGTACATCTTTGACGTCCGGACCGGCGGATTGATCGAGGTCGAGGCGGCGACAGAGGCGGGCGCCGAGCGCGGATAGGTGGCAGAGACGGGCCCTCGCATCCGGCCGACCCCGGCCCCTGATCCTGTTGGCGCCCGAGTGATCACGGTGTAGATTTGGGCTCATGAGCTTCTATGTTTACCTCGCGGTGATCGTCAGCGGCGCATCGGTTCTGGCTGTTGAGATTCTGGGGACGAAAGTCATCGCGCCGTTTTACGGAGCCAGTCTCTACCTCTGGTCGGCGTTGATCTCAGTCACGCTCGCGGCGCTCAGCGTCGGGTACGCGATCGGCGGACGGTGGGCCGACCGTGGTCCGAATCTGCGGCGATTCGCCGCTGTCATCGGTCTGGCCGGCGTGTGGATCGCGTTGATCCCGTGGATGCGGATGCCGGTATTGGCCGCAACGGAGAGCGTCGGTCTGCGCATGGCGGTGCTCATCACCGCCACCGCCCTGTTCTTCCCGCCATTGGTGTTGTTGGGGATGGTCAGTCCGTATGCCATCCGATTGAAGGCCGCCAGTCTGGATGTCGTCGGAACGACGGCCGGTAATCTCTATGCGATCTCTACCGTCGCCAGCGTGGTTGCGGCGATCGCGACCGGGTTTTTCCTGATCCCCAACATGGGCGTATCGCGTCTTCTCTTGTTGATCGGCCTGGCGCTGGTCGTCACGTCGGCCATCGGCATGGCATTGCGCAGCGGCGCGAAGGCAATTGTCGTCGCGGCACTTGTCTTTGGCGGCGGCGCCGTCGTCATCGTTCGCGCATCGCCATCGGTCACTGTTAACCCGGAATGGGGATTGCTTGATGTCAGGCAGACTCATTACGCTGAAATCCGAGTTGTCGAACGCGATGATACGCGCTACATGCTGATCGACGGGGGGACACACACGATCGTCGATCCACGCACATGGGAATCGCGCTTTCCCTACGTAAAGGTGCTCGACCTCGCCCAGTGGATGTTCGCAGAGCCCGGAGAGATGCTCCTGGTCGGACTGGGTGGCGGGTCCGTCGTCAAGTCATTCCATCGTGGGGGTTGGCGAATCGATGCGGTCGAAATCGATCGTGGCGTGGTCGAAACCGCTTACGCGCACTTTGGTTTGAAATCGGACGAGGCGCGCGTCTTTGTGATGGACGCGCGGCAATACCTGATCACGCACGATGGCGCGTACAATCTGATTGTGATGGATGCCTTCGGCAGCAGCTCGATCCCATTCCACCTGGTCACGGAGGAGGCATTCGCGCTGGTCAAGTCGCGCCTGTCGGCCGACGGTGTCCTGGCGATGAATGTTGAAGCGGTGGGCTGGGACGATGTCATCGTTCGTTCTTTGTCCGCCACAGCGCAGCGCCGCTTCGCGCATGTCACCGTCCTGCCGATCGCCGAGCCACCGGACCAGATCGGGAATCTGATCTTACTGGCATCGGACAGGTCTATCGTATTGAGGGATGAGCCGCCGATTCCCATGGATCGGTTTTCCGCGGACTACGATCGCGCGCACGCCTGGGACAACCGTTTTGAGGTGGATACGATCGGAGTGCAAGTGTTGACCGATGAGTTAAACCCGATCGATGTATGGGCGGAGCGGGTGAATCTCGTGGCGCGACGCCAGTTGCACACGGTCTTCAGCGAACGCGGACTCGCGTGGTAATCACTCTTCGTCCATCGGCTTGATTTCCCCGCTCTCGAGTAGCCGGACCGGGTGCCCTTCCAGTTCTCGGGGAATCTTGCGCTCGAGTTCGTCGGTTTGCTCAAATACTAAAACCAAAATGCACGGAGTTCCGTCGTCGAGTTCTCCGATTGCGACACCCGTAACACCCACGATGGACATCAATTCGTCGACATGGGCATCCATCACGGCATTGATGTCCTTTTGTGCCACGGCGTCCCCCTTCTGGGATTGTGGTGCGCACCCCACGCAGGCGGCCAGCACCAAAGCACTCAGCGCGGCCCGACCGATCTGATGTCCGAACCGGACTGGACTCATGGGGCTGGGCATGTGGCCATCCTGAGGGATCATATGCACTTTGGCCGATCCCAGTTTCGGGAATTCAAAGAGAGAGTCCCGCCCTCGACTCGCAGTCGGCGGACGGGACTCCTATTGCGGTTCGTGAAGCCGAAGCAACGGGCCAGTTAGTTCCCGACCATCGTGGCGCCGAAGAACGACAACACCTGCCCGATCGGATTGGCCACGGCAATTGTGTTGCTGCCCGCGTAGAGCAGGCCCACGGCCCTCGGATTGGTTGTGACGTCTTCGACCATCAGCGACCCGGAGTCGCCGCCGGACAAAAATCGTCCGGCTCTGTTCGATACCAGAATCTGACCGGTGAACGTCTTGGTGAAAGCGGTTCCGCCGGCGCACTCATTATCATAGGCGACGCTCACGGTCGCGTTCAGACCGTTGACCTTGCTGCGGCTCAAGCCGGTCGTGCGTCCGCTCTTCTTAACCGCCTGGTTGACGAAGGCCCCGACTGTCGACGACGAGAGCGTGCCGACCTCGAGAATCGCACCGTTCTCGCTCACCATGCCGCTGATAATCGTGGCGCTCGAGGCGTCAACATTGCTGCCGGGCAGTGAACTGGACTTGACCAGCGTGGCGACATTCTGGGAATTGTTCGCGTTGCAACCGACATCGATCAGGCCGGGCTGGATGATGAAATCGCCGGTCTGAGCCGTCCGCCCATTGCCGCCGTTAACAATGTCAGCTTCGAAGACGTGGTAGTTGCTGAGAATCCGCTTTTGCCCGCCGACCTGGATCAGCGACCCGAGGGTGCCGCCGCAACAGTACCCGTTGGCGAGGTCATAGCGCCAGCCACCCGAGGTCCCGAGCTGGATGGGGGGTGTTTGTTTCGCGGTATGACTGACGCCGCCACCCCCGCCCCCGGGGCCCTTCATGGCAACGATCGGGTCGGTTAAGACGATCTCGACTGGGACGCCATCGAGAGTCCTGGGCGCCGCATCGGCCGCCTTCTGGGATGTCACCAGCAGCATGACCGCCGGTTGACCCTTGGCATCAAGCGTCGTGGCTGTGCCGATCACATCCGGCTCCGCCATCAAGCGCTTTGTGTGGGCCTCCTGCACGGCCATGACCGATTGCAACTGGGGACTGATGCGTCCCAGAGCGTCATCGGAAAACGCCGTGGGACCGGTCGCGGATTCGTCGACGACGGAACATCCCCAGATTCCTGCGGCGACGGCGATCGCCACACCGATGAGGACTCCCCTGTTGTGACGAAGACGTCTGAATGAGTCTCTCATTCAGGCCTCCTAAGGTGAAGCGGTTGGGATGGTGAGGGACCTCCCCTCCGTGGGAAGGTCGGTTATTTGCAGAAACGAGAACATGATTTGTCAGCCCCTGTCAAGCCGAATTCTGCGTCGGGCGCCGACCGGCCCCGGTCCGGGCGCGGAGCACATCCACCATGGGAAAGACAAATCGATCCTCGGCCATTGCGCCGGCGGCGCCTTCTGTCGTATTTGAACCCGAGGAGGAACTGAGATGAAATCTGCGCTGGCGCTAATGTTATCCCTTGCCTTCATCTCGACCGCATCTGGCAAGGTTGTCACTCAAACGATCGAGTATCGGTCCGGCGACCGCACCTGCGAGGGGTATCTCGCCTACGACGATTCGACCGCCGGTCAGCGTCCCGGTGTGCTGGTCGTTCATCAGTGGATGGGGTTGACCGACTATGAGAAATCCCGCTGCGAACAACTGGCGCAACTTGGGTATGTTGCGTTCGCCGCGGACCTCTACGGCCAGGGCGTGCGTCCTGATTCGCCGCAGTCGGCCGGGGCACAGGCCGGACAGTTCAAGGGCGATCCGTCGCTGACCCGTCGGCACGTGGGCGCGGCGTTCGATTGGCTGACGCAACACGAACGTGTCGACCCAGCCAAAACTGCCGCGATCGGCTACTGTTTTGGCGGGTGGGTTTGTCTGGAATTGGCGCGGTCGGGCAAAGATGTCGCCGGCGTGGTCGGATTTCATACCGGTCTGGATGCGTCCAATCCCGATGACGCCCAGAACATCAAGGGGCGCGTGTTGATTCTCAATGGCGCTGATGATCCGCATGTCTCACCCGAATCGGTGGCGGCCTTCATCAAGGAGATGACGGACGCCGGCGTAAAGTACGAATATGTGGCCTACGAGGATGCGGTTCACGCCTTCACGCAGCCGATGGCAGGCGACGACAAAGCCAAAGGCGCGGCGTACAACGAAGCGGCGGACAAACGCTCGTGGGATGCGATGAAGAGATTCTTCGTCGACCTGTTCAAGTAGCCCGCGGAGGGATTATTGCCGATGGCACAAGATTATTCATTCGATGTTGTCTCAAAGATCGACATGGAAGAAGTGCTCAATGCCGTTAATCAGGCAACGCGCGAGATGAGCCAGCGGTTTGACTTTAAGGGGAGCAAGAGCAGCATCGCGCTCAATCGCAAAGAACGCGAGATCACGGTCGTCGGCGATGACGATATGAGGCGCCGAAACGTGCTGGAGATTCTGCTCGGACGGCTCGCCAAGCGCGAGGTACCATTGAAGGGATTGGTCTATGGCGACATCGAGGCGACCTTCTCGGGGACCGTGACGCAAAGGATCAAAGTTCAATCCGGCCTGAGTACCGAGCAGTGCAAAGAGATCGTCAAGATCATCAAAGAGTTAAAGCTGAAAGTGAAGACGTCGATTCAGGATGCGCAGGTACGGGTGGCCGGTTCAAAGAAGGATGACTTGCAATCGGTGATCGAGGCGTTGCGCGGCGCGGACTTGTCATTCCATCTGAGCTTCGACAATTATCGGTGACCGAGCCGCCTGCCCGCGTCCGTCGTTTGGCCCGTGGTCTCCCTACAAATCCCGACCCGACGGCGGCACAATCAACTCCGAGAATCGGATCGCTTCATGGTTGAGTCGTGTGATGTCGGCCCCCTTTTCGACTCCCGGCACGGACGTGTCACCGACGCATTGCCACAGATGCCAGGTTGACCATCCGCTCGGAACTTTCGGCTCATCGACTTCATACTCGGCGATCCACAGCGGGTAATCGCCGAATTCCGGACCAAGATGTTCGTTCCAAAACTTGGGGCTGGTGTAGATGATCGGTTTGACTCCGTAGTGACTCTCCACGACATCGAGCCACCGTTTCAGCCGTGCCTTCAGTCCCGGCTGCGTATGGTGGCCGATCAATTCGATATCCACCACCGGAGCCAAATCTCCGGGCTCTAACTCGACCACGCCGATAAACAATTGCGCCTGCGTATCGGGATCGTCTTCGGTCACATAGAAGTGATACGCGCCACGCGCCATCCCGGCGGACTTCACCTCTGACCAGTGGGAGCCAAACGACGGATCACGCAGATCATCGCCCTCGGTTGCTTTCAGGAACGCGAACGTGAATTCCTGAGCGGCGACGGCGGTCCAATCGACCGATCCGCTGTGGAACGACACGTCAATGCCCTTGTGCAGCCGCTGGTCGATCGACAACTGAGTTCCCGGGCCCTCAGTCTCAGGACTCTTGGCGTTCTTGTATACGCCTTCGCGTTCAAAAGCGAAATAGAACCCGAGTGTCACGAGCACTGCCACGGGGGCTATCGCGAGATACGGCAGACGTGATGGCATCGGCATGTTGTCTCCCATTGACCTGTGGTCAGGGTTACTCCAATTGGTCTATCGACCGAGTGCCGGTGTCAATTAAATCATGCCAACTAGCGCCCGAGAGCTTCGGCTGCGCCGCGACCCGCCAGGAATCCGGTCGACCATGCCCACTGGAAGTTGAAGCCGCCGATTCGCCCGTCGACGTCGAGTATCTCTCCGCACAGATGCAGGCCGCGCATCTTGCGCGATTCCATGGTCCGCCATTCGATTTCGCGCAAGTCGACGCCCCCGGCCGTCGCCTCGGCGTGGGAATAGCCGCGGGTATCGACCACATCCAGCTCCAGCTCCACAAGTTGGAGGGCGAGCTGGCGTCGTGTCTGTGACGGCAACTGCGAGAGCGTGGACTGCTCGTTGAATTCGGCGACGATCGCCTGCGCGATGCGATCCGGCAGCAACTCCGATAGTGCAGTTTCGACGGACCGTCGGGGATGAGCTCGTGCCTGTTTGAGCAGCCATTGATCGGCTTGCTCGATGGTCGCCAGTGTGGGGACTCCGAAGACCACGCGCAGTGATGTGTGCCGGTCAGCCATTCGTGCCCGCAGCCAGTGGCGAGAGAGATTCATCGCGACCGGCCCGGAGACTCCAAAGTGCGTGAAGACCAATGAACCGGTCAATTCAATGATCGGCTGGGTGCGGCGACCACGGCACAACCGCAGTCGGGCGTCCATTGTAATCCCGCGAAACTCGGAGAATCGTCCTCCGACACTCGCCCCGGATCGCAAAACCAGCGGCGTGAGGGCCGGCGTTGTCGGAATGATCGTGTGTCCGAGGCGCTGCATGATCGAAAGCCCGGCGCCGTCGCTGCCCGACTTCGGCAGCGACAGCCCGCCGGTCGCGACGATGACGCGACGCGCGCGGCACATCGACGTTTGCCCAGCGATCGATTTGCATTGCACGAGAAAACCGTCGCCGTCGAGCCGCACATCCGTCACGCGCTCCCCGGATGTCAGATCGACGCCGGCCGGCGCTACCTGTGCCAGCAACGCCGACAACACGGTCTGCGCCTGGTCGGATGTCGGGAAGTATTTGCCGGTGGACTCCAGCTTGAGCGGGACGCCCATACGATGAAACCACGCCACCGTGTCTTCGTTGCTGAATGCTTGAAGCACTTTGGCGATCGTGTGACGCGAGCCGCCCCAGAAGTCGTCGGCGGTGACGACATCGTTGGTGACATTGCAGCGGCCGCCGCCGCTGACTAAGATCTTGGCACCCGGTCTGCGCGCGCTTTCGATCAGAATGATGCGTGCATCCGGCTTGCGCGCGCGTGCGCCCGCAAAGACGGCGGCTGCCAACCCTGCGGCACCCGCGCCGATGATCGCGATATCGCATGATTCCCGGCGCATCACGGCGACTACAATGCGATGTTCGAGTGTCCGGCGAAACAGCGATGATGCGGGGCTTCCGCCATGCGGGAGGGTGACATTGGATCAGTGCGGACGCTGAATCATGCGGCACGGCTCTGCCGCAATGTTTATGGAAACCACCGTCTTGTCGAGCCCGAAACGTACCGTGTGTTCGTCGGGATCCCAAATACGTTTGCCAAACGAGAATCCGGCGGCAAACTTGGACAGCAGCATGTCGGTTCGATAGTCATACAATCCGACTTCCTGATCGTCAAATACGATGCCCAACACTTCACCGCCGTACGGCACATCGCGATGTTGCCGCTCGAAGAGTGCGCTGCGATATCCATCGTAACCGTCCCCGGCGGTCGACCCAACGAGAAACGTACCATCGGGCGTTCCTGTATCGGACCGAATCTCAAATACGAACATCGAGTCGTCTTCGGAAACCGTTCCGGTCATTCCGCCCGCCCGACTTTCATGAATTATTTTCGCAGCGATCGGTTCATTGCACGGGTGCAATCCGCTCCCGCGTACAAGTTCGCGCGTGGCCGTGCACGGGATCGACGCAGATGACATGTCGATCCCGTCGTGTGTGCTGATTCGGCGTTTGATTTCAAACGGCGGCAGGGCGCGCAATGCCGCTTTCGGACCGGACAAATCACGATACAAGTCAAGTGACCGCTCCGGGCCGAGTGAGTCCATCAGACACCGTACAAGCAATCCGCTGAGGGCGTACGACAAGTCCGAAGTGCCTTCCCCCTCGTGAAAACCATCGTACGAGAGAATCTCATCAATGCTGATCAATCCCGATTCCAGGAGAAACGCCCCGACCTGAAGTACGACCTCGGGCGCTTTCTCCCATCGCCCGCCCAGGGCGACCGCCAATCCCTCCTGCATCCATGGCAGCGTGTACAACGGGACGCTTTCCAGCACGAAATTGACGAGAACGTGAACCAACTCGTGAGTGTGGCACAGGTGCTTGGTGACGATCGCATCGAGCGGGAGATCGGTCAGCCCGGAAATGTCATATCCGGTCATACGCAGCATTCCCTCACGGTCGGTCAGCACGTACTCGATCTTCTCCCGTTCGAGTATTCGCCGACGTGCGTCGGCGGCGCCGAAGTACGTCAGGACGGAGTCGACAAATCGGTCCATCCGGTCCAGGGCGTAGCCGTTGATGCGGGTGGTGTCGCGGCACCGGATCCGAAGGTAGCGCGTGTCACGCACATGCCAATCGCCGGTCTCCGTGAACAACACCGGCGCCAGCCGACGCGGACCGTCGGAATCGACCACACCGTAGGCAGCACTCATCGACTGACCGGCAAATGAGACGATCAATCGCAGGACATTCCGCCCCGAATCTTCCGGATGCTGCTGCACTGAAACCGTCACCGCACCGGATCGTATGCTGTCGAGATGCAGAAAAAGCGGTGAAGAACAGTCGAACTTGAGTGGGACTTCCTCAAGCCGAATTCCGAGCCGCCGCGATCGCGCCACGGCATCCGGATGCCAGAGACGCTCTGCATTGTCCCAATCGCCCGCGATGACAGCATCGACATACGCCCGCAGAAGGAGTGTGTCGGTGTCGGAGGACGCCGCATCGACAACACCCGCCGACAACGCCATCGTAACCGCAGTGAGCAAACATCGGAGTGCCCGCATCAGACTATCCGAAGACGTTATACACCGTCGACTCGGACACTTTCACTGATTGGCTGACGTTTCGCCCCAAACAGCGCGTACAATGCCGGAAGAACGAACAACGTCAGCGCCGTCGAGGTCAGGATCCCGCCAATGACGACCGTGGCCAGCGGGCGCTGGACCTCAGCGCCGACGCTATGCGACAGCGCCATCGGGATGAAGCCGAAGGATGCGACCAACGCCGTCATCAGCACCGGCCGCAGTCGCCCGATGGCGCTGTCGCGCACGGCATCGGTCAGCATCAGCCCGTCGGTCAGGTGCCCTTTGATCGATGACACCAGCACCAAACCATTGAGCACCGCGATGCCGGAGAGCGCGATAAACCCGACGCCGGCTGAGATCGAAAACGGCATCCCGCGCACAAAGAGCGAGCACACGCCCCCAAAGACCGCCAATGGCACCCCCGTGAAGATGAGGATGGCGTCGCGGAACGAACGGTATGTCCAGTACAGCAGCGCGAAGATGAGCGTCAGCGCCAACGGCACCACTATGGCCAGCCGCGTACGGGCCCGCTGCAGATTCTCGAACTGCCCGCCATAACGCACGAAATACCCTGGCTGAAATTCGACAGTTCCGTCGATACGTTCGCGCAATTCCTCGACAAAGGAGCCGACATCCCGGCCCCGTACATTGCACTGCACGACGATCCGGCGCTTGCTCCACTCACGCGTAATCGTCGACGGACCATTGTGGAGTTCCGGCCGCGTGATCTGGTCGAGCGTGACGATGGCGCCGGTTTCCGACCGGATCGGCAGACGGGCGATGTCCTCGGTGACACGGCGGTACGATTCCATCATGCGCACTTCGAGATCGAAGCGGCGCTGCCCTTCATAAACTTCCCCCACATGAATCCCGCCAAAGCTCTCGACATGATCGAGCGCCTCG
Organism: Candidatus Zixiibacteriota bacterium; assembly: GCA_036397555.1. Taxonomy (NCBI): domain Bacteria; kingdom Pseudomonadati; phylum Candidatus Zixiibacteriota; species Candidatus Zixiibacteriota bacterium. The sequence continues at coordinate 30,354 of DASWIS010000002.1, forward strand.
CGCGCCGCCAGCCCATAACGAGCCAGCTTATCACGGTCCAGGGCGATGTCGAATTGCGGCTGCCCGGTGATTTGCTCGACTGTGACGTCGGCCGCGCCGTCGAGAGTCTGCACCAGAGCCGCAATCTCTTCGGCCTTCTGTACGAGGACGGAGAGATCATCACCGAAGACCTTGATGCCGATATCGCCGCGAATACCGGCAATCATCTCGTTGATGCGCATTTCGATCGGCTGCGTGAACACGAGATTCATCCCCGGCAGATCGGAGAGCTCCTGATCGATCAGTTCAACCAATTCCGCTTGCGATCGTGACCGGCGCCACTCGTTGCGCGGCTTCAGCGTGATGAAAACATCGCTGACCTCCAATCCCATCGGATCGGTGGCCAATTCCGCCGTGCCCGTGCGTGTCCACGCGTGGTCGATTTCATCGGGAAATGCATCCAGGAGGATCTGCTCGACGCGCGTGCCGTATTCGACAGACTGCTCCAATGAGACTCCGGCCAGCCGCACCAGATTGATCGCGATCGTGCCCTCGGACAGGCGCGGAACAAATTCAGAGCCGAGCTGGCCAAAGAGCAAGACGCCGCCCACGACGAGTATCAGCGCCATGGCGATGGCCGCGCGCGCGTGACGCAGAGTCCAATCCAGCGGGGCGCGATACGCTCGTTTAAGCCATTCGACGACGCGCGGTTCACGACGGCCGACATTATCCCGGAGAAATGTTGCGATCATCGCGGGAATGACGGAAAAGGACAACAACATCGAGCCGAAGAGCACCAGCACGACCGTGATCGCCATCGGGCGAAACAGTTTCCCCTCGATCCCCTCGAGCGTCAGGATGGGCAGATACACCACAATGATGATCAGTTCGCCGAAGAGCGTCGGCTTGCGAACTTCCATGATCGCGCGACGGATGATATCCAGCCGTGACGGCGACCCTGCGTGCTCCGCCAACCGCCGTATGCTGTTTTCCACCTGAATGACCGTATTGTCGACCGCGAGCCCGAAATCGATGGCCCCCAGACTCATCAGGCTGCCGGCGATCCCCAGCCGCGTCATCATGTCGAAGGCGAACAGCATCGACAGTGGGATCGCCGACGCCACAATCAGCCCGGAACGGAGGTTACCAAGAAAGATGAAGAGAATGGCGACGACCAGCAGCGCGCCAAAGAAGAGATTCTCGCGAACCGTGTGCAGCACCTGATCGACCAGGTCGGTGCGGCGGTATACTGTTCGCGCTTCGACACCCTCCGGCAGAGTCCGTTTGATCTCTTCGAGGCGTTCATCGAGACGTCGGGTTACGTCGGCTGAGTTTTCGCCGACGAGCATGAATCCCAGCCCCAGGACGACCTCGCCCTGACCGTTGTAGGTCGTCGCACCGCGACGGATCTCGTGGCCGATCACCACCTCGCCGATGTCGTGCACGTGGATGGGCGCGCCTTCGACCGTGGCGACGACCAACTCATCGATGTCCTCGCGCGTGGAAACGATTCCGACCCCGCGCACCAGCGTCCGTTCGCCGCCGCGCACCATCTGCCCCCCGGCGACATTGCCGATGTTCTCCCGCAGCACGTCGATGACGTGCGTCAACGTGATGCCGTAGCGCACCAAGCGATTCGGATCGACGAGTACGTGGTACTGTCGCTGGTATCCGCCCCAGCCGTTGATCTCGGCCACGCCGGGCACCGACTGCAGTTGCGGCTTGACGATCCAGTCCTGCACCGTGCGAGCATAGGTCGGATCGGCAGATTCGGCGATCAACACATAATGGAAGACTTCGCCCAGTCCGGTTGAGATCGGACCGAGGACCGGCGCTTCGATTCCATCGGGCAGCGTTACGCCGACCAGTCTCTCAGTTGTCTGCTGACGGGCCAGATAGAGATCGATATCGTCATCGAAGAGCAGCGTCACCTGCGCCAGGCCGAATTTCGAGATCGAGCGCACCTCCGATAGTCCCGAAAGCCCGGCCAATTCGCGTTCGATGGGATACGTGATCTGCCGCTCGATGTCCTCCGGAGTCCAGCCCGATGCCGTGACATTCACCTGCACCATGACCGGCGTCGTGTCGGGAAAGGCGTCAAACGGCAGGCGTGTCAACGCGATGACGCCGACGACGACCAAGAGGGCGGCCGCGAAGAGCATCAATCCTCGGTATTGGATGGTGAAGCCAATCCATCGTCCGAGGAGTGAGTCGCTGTCGTCTGCGGGTGCCGGATGAGACGGCCCCTTCACGATGCCGCCTCCAGTCCGCAACAGCCGGCCCCGATGCTTCCCTTCTGCAGTTCCGTCTTTAACAGGTAGCTGCCCTCCACGACAACCGACTCGCCGGGCCGCAGACCGTCAAGCACGCGATAGTGGCCGCTTTCGCCGGTCTCCAGCCGTACTTTGCGCGGGCGAAATCGCTCGGGCGACTCCTGCACGAAGACGACATTGCAGCAGCCTTCCCACTGCACCGCGTCATGGGGGACAAGAATCGCCGACTGCAGAGTCCCGTCGGGAAGTTGCAGCCGGCCGAACTGGTGCGCGCGAACGTGCGTCGTGGCGCGAGTCGGCTTCACCCGGACGATGCCGGTGCGGGTGTGGGGATCGAGGTACTGGGAAATCCAAATGACGGTACCGACGACCGGATCGGAATTGCCCGCGTCGGAGAGGAAGTTGACGGTTTGGCCCACCTCCACGCGTGAGAGGTCGCGATCGCGCACATCGGCTTCAACCCAGATTGCGGCGGGGTCACCGACGACTGCCATCGTCACGCCCGGCTCGATCAATGTGCCCAATGCGGCAGGTCGTTCCAGCAGCGCCCCACCGACGACTGATCGGAGCGTAAACTGCGACGAGACGGCGCCGCGTTCACGAAGCGCCAGCAGATCACTCTCGGCCAACCCGGCAAGCCGCAATTGGCTGGCCAGTTCCACGCAGTGCCCCTCGGCAGCAACTGCATCGGCCATCGTGCGTTCGTATCCGGCCGAGTCGATCAGTCCACGCGCGAGCAATGCTTCGGCGCGTTCGCGTTCGCGGGCATGCACACGCCAGTCGCTCCATCCTTTCAGATACGCGCCCTGCAGCGATGCCATCTGCGGCGATTCGACATCCGCCAACGGCGCATCGGCATCCACAGGAGTGCCCGGCTCGACGCGCCAGCGGCGAATAGTCACGGGAATGGTCGAGGAGATCATCGTCGTGCGCGTCTGATCAAAGACCGTCTCGGCCGGCGCCTCGAATCGATGCCCTCCCAGTCCGATCGTGACCGGCATCGCACGAATTCCCGCGCGGTCGGCGGTTTGAATCGAGGCGAACTGAATGACCGACCCATCAGTCGGGCACAACGGCTGATTCTTCTCAAAGATCACCGACAAACCCGGAAAGCGTGAGTCCTCAGACGTCGAGCCCGGCCCCGAAGCCGTCTGGGCCGGACCTTGACCATCAATTTGCGAGTGTTCACTTCCACCCTGGGAATGTCCGTGGCCATCGTCTATGACGGCAGCACGAACCAATCCAGGATTGCAAAGCTCACACTGGGATTCCGGGACATCGTGCCCGGCGCACCAGTCGCCGCTCTCCTTAAACGACGCGATGAGTTCCGGGTGGCACCGTGCGCAGATGTTCGCGCTTAATCCATGCGGACAGACGGCTGATGCCGCGCGTGCGAGCCCCGGGTTGCAGAGCTCGCATTGGGACTCCGGGACATTGTGCTCAACACACCAGTCGCCGCTCTCTGTGAACCTGGGTATCAGAGCCGAATTGCACCGGGTGCACAGATCGACGTCTATGCCATGCACAGCGCAGACGGCTGTGGCCACACGTTCCGATTGTATCTGTGAGGATGGCGACCTCTGTCCGGCAAACCAGCCGATCAAGGCGCCGACTGCCAGCAGGGTGGTGTAGACAATGACATTCTTGCGCATCTGAAATGATCCTCTCTCGGACGAATTCGTCCGGAATCAAAGAATTCATTCGCGCGGCCAAACATCGGTGGCGCGGATTGACTCTTTTTAAGAATGGGCAGCCGGGTTAGGAAGAGCGAGGCGGTCGGAACAGACCCTGGGGGTCGCATTGGACCGAGACATCAGAGGATGACTCGGCGATCTCACCGAGACACATCAATGAGTTGACCCGTACATCGAGCAGCGGCACGACACAAAAAGAACAGGCGCAATGGCAGGCGCAGATTTCATCGCAACGCGCTTCGTCGCAACAGTCTTCTGCGTCACAGATGACACACGTGGCGTATCCCGCAAACAGCGCCACCAGTATCAGCAGGCCGACCAACCGGCCGGACATTGTATCGGATAGTCTCATGACCATGGACGTATCGTCGGGCGACTATATGCCGATAAGACAATTATCGGCACATCGGGGTTCCCAAAGGACGCGAATAACACCGAGTCTTCGGAATCATGAGCCGATGAGACATCCGGGCGTAGCGGCGCCGGCCTACTGGTGGGCGGCGACTACGGCGCTCCGGACACCCGGCAGGTGCTCGTTGCACCATCCACGCAGGTGGGTCGCGGTGACTACGGATTCTCTGGCACGCGCTTCTCCGATCACCACGCCGCAGACATCGCACCGCAGACGGATGACCTGGCCTGAACCATGATACACTCTCGGTTTTCTTGTACGCGAAGGCTGGATAGAATTGGCCATTGGGACGGGTGAGACGCTCCTTTGTTGACCCTCCATTATACACTCATCCTCGTGCCAAACCTACAACCATGGGAAGAATCCCATCCGGACGCTCTTTACTCAAGGGCATCAACAAGGGACCGGCTCATTCGATGACGGGAGCGAACGATCCAGTTGTCGTTACGCATCGGCTCGTAAGCGGCTCCAGCGTAAGGACATCGCACTGCCGACGATGTCGGGAGGCGCTCCGAAGAACGCTGCTTCGAGTTAAACACCCCTGTCGTCGTTCGCGCGAGATAATTCGAGGATTCCCTGCGTTTCTTTCGTATAATGACTCGGCACCGGCGACGGGGGCCGCTGGTGTTTCTGAGCTTTCCGCACTCCTGCTTACAGCTTCAGACACCTTATCCCCCTAAATGGCATTGGCCAGACAGGAAGACCGTATCGTGAATGACTTCTCAAAGTTTGCCCTGCACCCCGACCTCATACGCGGCGTAACGGGCCTGCACTTCACTCAACCGACTCCGATTCAGAGGGATGCGATTCCGCCGGCGCTGGCGGGGCATGACATCCTGGCCTGCGCGACCACCGGATCCGGAAAGACCGCTGCGTTTGCGCTGCCGATTCTGCAGAGTTTGCTGGGCGGCCAACGCGGAGCGACCCGCGCCTTGGTTCTCACGCCGACGCGTGAATTGGCCGCACAGATCGTCGACCACATCAAGTCGCTGGCCAAACGGACCAACATCACCTGCGCGGCAGTCTTCGGTGGGGTCGCCATCGGTCCTCAGGAACAGGCGTTTCGCCGCGGAGTCGACGTGATCGTGGCAACGCCGGGACGGTTGCTCGATCATTTCCAGTATCCTTACGCGCGACTGAATGCCCTGGAGTTCCTCGTTCTCGATGAGGCCGACCGCATGCTCGACATGGGTTTTCTCCCCGATGTCCGTCGGATACTCAAACATCTGCCCGACCGGCGTCAGACGCTCTGTTTCTCGGCGACACTTCCTCCGGAAATCGTGCTGTTGTCGCAGCAAATCCTCCAGCATCCGGTCCGGGTCAATGTCGATCGCAAGCCGGAGGCGGCATCCGGGATCAATCACGCAGTCTATCCGGCCCGCCAGGACTTAAAGCCCGCGCTCCTGGTGGAACTACTGCGCCGCAATGGGATCAAGAACGCCTTGGTCTTCATGCGGACGAAGCACCGTGCCAATCGGCTCGCGACCTACTTGCGCCAACGGGGGGTAAAATGCGAGCGCATCCACGGTAACCGCAGCCAGAGTCAACGCACCGAGGCCCTGGCGGGGTTCAAATCGGGACGGTTTCAGGTGATGGTTGCCACCGACATCGCGGCACGGGGAATCGATGTGGATTCCCTGTCCCACGTCGTGAATTTTGATGTTCCTAATATGCCGGACAGTTACATCCATCGTGTGGGACGCACCGCGCGGGCTTCCCGTACCGGCGATGCGTTTACGTTTGTGTCTGAAAGCGAGGAGGCCGATCTGCGCGCGATTGAACAGGCGCTGGGACGACGGCTGCCGCGTCTGACGATGGCTGGATTCGATTACGCCGCTCCGCGACCCGTTGCGGACGGTGGGACTCGATCCGGACGGGCCACGCCGGCTCGGAGACACTCCGCCCCCGGCGGGAGGTCGAGGCCGTCGACGGCACACCGCCTGACGCCTGCCTGTGTGATTGGCGAACCGTTGGAGTCGGCCGCACGGTTTGAGGTGTCAGCGAACTTGACGAGCGGACTGAACGTTGAGCATGGACGGCGGATCAAACGAGCCGCGAAAAGCGGATCACGAAGGTCGCCTTATCGACGCTGATCCGTGCGGATCGATGTCGCTGTAGAGAGGATTCGGCTCTTGACTGTTACAACGAACGGTGCCGAGAGAGTCAGCACAATGCACCTCGAGTTCCGGCCCGAGCTCCGTGACAGTCTCTTCCAATTGCTGAATACGGCGATTCCGTTTGCGGCCGTGTGGTTTCTGATGCTGCAAAGTCTTCGGGTTTCGTATTGGATCACACTCGTTCTGGCGGTCCCGGCGGCGGGGTTTCTGGTGCGGCTGTTCATCATTCAACATGATTGCGGCCATGGATCGTTCTTCAAAAACCAGCGGGTCAACAATGGACTCGGTTTCATACTGGGTGTCCTGACGCTCACCCCCTACGGGTACTGGCGAAGGACACACGCGATTCACCACGCCACCTCCGGTAATCTGGACCGGCGCGATTTCGGTGACATTACCACGCTGACCGTTCGTGAATACCGGTCGCTGTCTCGCGTCCGGCGGCTGGGCTACCGGCTCTATCGCAATCCGCTGGTGCTGTTCGTCATCGGCCCGTTCTACCTTTTCGTTTTGAAGCATCGATTCCCGCTCGACCTGCCGCTGTCATGGAAGCGTGAATGGCGCAGCGTCATTTTGACGAATCTTTGTATCGGCGGACTCATCGCCCTCATGTGGTGGGCTGTCGGCGGCATGGCATTCCTGAAAGTTCAGTTGCCCATCACGATGCTGTCGGGCACTGCGGGCATATGGCTGTTCTATATTCAGCACCAATTCGAGGACACGTACTGGCGCCGGCAGCCCTCCTGGGGTTATCACGATGCGGGATTGCGGGGCAGTTCCTTCTACGATCTGCCGAAGATCATCAACTGGTTTTCGGGGAATATCGGCGTTCATCACGTCCATCATCTCAACAGCCGCATACCGAACTATCGACTGCATGATTGTCTCCAGGCGCACTCGCAGTTGCAGAATGTGACACGGCTCACGATGGCCGACGGCTTGCGCTGCGTACGCCTGAAACTCTGGGACGAGGATTCCGGCCAAATGGTCGGTTTTCGTGAAGCGCGCGTCCGACCATCCCAGTCTCCGATCCCAAGAGTCCGGCCCACCGAAACGACTGAAGCAGTGCGATAGTCATGCCAGGCGATGCCGGTACCGGCGGCACGCTCTCTGGTGGATAAGTCGCTGCCGGGTTTGGTGTTATGTTCGCCGGATTTGAGCTTAAGGGATCGATCCGATCAGACATCACCGGCATCTGCCGTGCGGCCGTGGCTTCGCTGCCCTGCTTAACTGGCTATTGACTTCGTCTTTTTCCTCTGCGTAACTCGCTTGTGCAGTACGTCTACATGGTCTCGCCCATGGCCCGGCTTGGGCCAATAGCGACAAGTCAATAGCAAGGGGAGGAAATTATGAACAGCCGCATCTGGTGTCGATGTTGTGTGTCCATCGTCGCACTTGTCGTTTCGCTGACAAATGTCGGACACGCAGCCGAGCAGTCCTCACAGCGCCACCAGCCGTCGACTCTTTCCAGCAACGAGGCAACGGTCTGTGTGCTGACGATCAACTGTCCGGCCGATAAGACCATCCAGTGTCATCAATCGAACAATCCGTCATTCACCGGGACGGCGACCTATACATCGAATCCTGATTGCGGCACGGTGACCTTGACTTACAGCGATGCGGAGACGCCGGGCGGATGTCCGGCCGAGAAAACCATCGCGCGCACCTGGACGGCGACCGCCACCAGCGGCGATATGGCCAGTTGCGTTCAGACCATCTTCGTCGAAGACACCACACCGCCCTCGTACGGCGGCACGTGCGGCACGAATGCGAACTATCAGTGCGTCTCACAAGTCCAGCCGCTGGCACTCGGCGGAGTCGGTCCGATCGATCAATGCGATCCGTCGGTTTCGATTTCCAGCTCGCGCAGCGACAATGGCGGCTCCGGATGTCCCGGCGATCCCTTGATCTTCACGGATGTTTTCTCGTTTACCGACGACTGCGGCAACTCATCTCAATGCGTGCGCACTCATACCGTCATCGACGATACGCCGCCGGTCTTCACGGTCTGTCCGGCCGACTTCGACGCCGGCTGTTTCGCCAATGTCCCACCGTGTGATCCGGGTGATGCGACCGCGACCGACAACTGCAGCGCGGTCACCATCACCTGCAATGACAGTCCGCCGCCGGGAGGCGGTTGTTCCGGCACGATCACGAGGACCTATACCGCCACCGATGCCTGCGGCAACACGGAGACTTGCGTGCAGCTTATTACGGTCTCCGACGATCCCCCGACGATCGTCTGCCCCGACGACTTCAGCGTCGATTGTCTCGCCGATGTGCCCGCCTGCGATCCCGGCGATGCCACCGCCACCGATGACTGTGGCGGTGTGACGGTGACCTGCAGCGATGGCCCCCTGGTCGGTGGCACCTGCTCGGGCACCATCACGCGGACTTTTACGGCGACCGACGACTGCGGCAATCAGACCTCGTGTGATCAGATCATCACGGTGACCGGCGATGTGCCCGCGATCTCATGCCCCGCCGACTTCGATGTCGCCTGTCTCGAAGATGTCCCGCCGTGCAATCCCAACGATGCGACCGCGACCGCCAATTGCGGCAGTGTGACCATCACCTGCAGCGATGGCCCGCTGGTCGGCGGACCATGCTCCGGTACAATCACGCGCACATACACCGCGACCTACGAGTGCGGCGGGGTAGCGTCGTGTGATCAGATCATCACCGTGCTGGGCGACATTCCGACAATCACGTGTCCGGACGATTTCAATGTCGGCTGTTTGGCCGAGTTGCCGCCATGCGATCCCAACGACGCGACGGTGACGACCAACTGCGGCTCGGTAACAGTTACGTGCAGCGACGGCCCTCTCGTCGGCGACCCGTGCGGGGGCACGGTGACCCGCACCTACGTCGCTACGTCCGAGTGCGGCAGCATGGCCTCCTGCGATCAGATTATCACGATCGGCGGCAGCTCATCGGTAACGATCTCCTGCCTGTCGAATATCATTGTCCAACGCTTTGCCGACTTGCCCCCGTGTGATCCGAATGATGCGACCGTCACCGGCGGGTGCGACGTGGTCGTCACCTGCTTCCGCTCCAGTGTCGGCGGTGTGGGGTGCACCGATGTTTCGGTTCCGATCACGTACACGTACACGGCCACCGATGCCTGCGGCAACGAGGCGTTCTGCGAGCGGGTGGTGACGGTGCTGCGTCCCGATTGCCCCTTCTTCGTGGCGGCGGGGGACGTCTCATCGCCGGTGGATGTCGCGGTCGGCGGACGGTCAACCATTCCGATTCGTTTGGACTCCGCGCAGTCGGATGTCGGCTCCTTCGAGCTGGCCTTCGCCTATGATGACAACGTCTTCAGCATCGCCCAGGTCGAACGGGGATCCGCCTTGGCGGACTGGGAGTACTTCACCTACCGTTTGGAGACCGGCGTGATCCGTCTGATCGCCATGGCGGATTTGGCCAATGGTGCGATGCATCCCCCGTCGTCGGCGTACCGTCCGGTGGGGGTGTTGGCCAATGTGACGGTCAATGTGACCCCCAACCGTCAACTGGCGGGTCAGAGTGTCTACTGGCAGGCGTGTCTGGATGGCTGTACCGACAACACCATCAGCAGCCGGTCGGGAGACATGACCTTCGTGATGGCGGAGTCGGACTATGAAAACTGTGAAGCGTCGCTGTCCGGCAGTGTGCTGCCCGGTGTCCGGTTGGCCAGTGCCCAGATGCGGATCGTGGAGCCGGCGGGATCACGGGGTGACATCAACCAGAACGGTCTCTCCTATGAGGTCGGCGATGCGATCCTGCTGGTCAATTATCTGATCAATGGCGTGGAGGTATTCTCCGAAGATGCCGCGCTGCGGGCATTACAGGTGCAGGCGGGAGATGTCAACGGGGACGGGGTGTCCCTGACGGTGGCGGATCTGACCTACCTGATCCGGGTGATCAGCGGCGCGGTCAGTCCGACCATCGAGGCGAAGCTGAGTCCGTATGCGGG
>DASWIS010000003.1 GCA_036397555.1 Candidatus Zixiibacteriota bacterium
GACAGCATCACATTCTGTGTGACGGCCGATTTTCCGTTTAACGCGTACATTCTCGACTTTACTCTGTACGATCCCAATGATCCGGAGGGATGCAGTAGTCCCGACATCGGCGTTGTGGCCGTCGGCGCCGGCGACGAATGCGACACGGTCTACGTCTGGGTCGTCATTGGGCCGGGTCAGGGCGGCAGCACGCTGGCACTGTTTGTCGGGCACCAGCAATTTGAAGGCGCCCCCTGCTCAAGTCCCGGACAGTATGGTGCGACCATGATCCTCGGCGACAGTCCTACGACGGTCGACGACATCTTCGAGTCAGTCGCCGAGATCTGTCTGATCGTCGATCCGGACAATCCCTGTCTGGAGCCGGTGCCGCCGACTAATCTGGACGGTCCAACGCGGGTGCGCCGTGATGCGCCGCCGTACACGACCGGCGAGCCCATCCCGATCGAGATCGTTCAGCTTGAGCTGCGCAGCATCCATCCGATCCTGGGGCCGATCAACGTGTCGCAGAGCATGACGATGCCGTCATTGGGGCAGATCGACGGCGTGGTCGCCGATCCTGGCGGCAATTTCCAGTTCGCCAATAACAGTTTCTTTGATGTGTTCGTGGAAGTGGAGATTGAACTGGTCTCGCTGCAGTTGGTCAGCATCGATCCCATCCGCGTGGAATCCGGGCCGATCAGCGGCACACTGCCGCCCTATGGCACGACGTTTCGTACCCCGCCGAGCCACCCGCCGGTGCCGCTGTACCGCAAGGGCGCGACGGCCGAAGAGGGACCGATAGCGTGGATCTGCTATGTTTTCCACACGCCGACCGAGCCGGCCGAGTGCGAGTGTATTTATCAGTTGACCTGCATCAGCGGGCCGGCCGGTGAACAAGCCCGGTTGGGGGTCTGTGTCGGGGATGTGCGCGCCGGCTCGATGTGCACCTGCGTGAACGGAACGTGCGCGACGTCGTTTAACACGCAGGTCGGCAACGTCTGTATGCAGTGGACCTGGACCGGGGAATGTGTCCCCAACGCGTTGCGCGATGTCCCGGGGACTGCGGGCGGCTGCCCGTGTTCGCCGGGTCCGACCATGGCGACCTCCCTGACGTGCCCGGGCGATCTATCGTGTCCGGGCAGCCCGACGTGCCCGGGTTCGCCGTCGTGCATCGGCGCGTCCACGTGCGAGGGGTCGTATACGTGCATCGGCGGATCGACCTGCGCGGCCATCGAAACCTGCCATTCGGTCACTTGTACTGCGGAGAACACGTGCGCCGGGAGCGATGCGACCTGTTCGGGGAACCCCAGTTGCGATTACTATCCGAGTTGTGCCGGTACGACGACGTGCAGCGAAGCGTACACGTGCATCGGCTCTCCCACCTGCCGTGGCGGGGAAACATGCCACGAAGGGTACGGGTGTGAACCGCCGCCGACCTACCAGGGACCGGAGTGCGGCGATCCCACCAGCGCCGGTTATCCGTCGTGCCACGGCACATCGACGTGCGCCGGTTCCTACACCTGCATCGATGCGAGTTGCGCGGCGATCCAGACGTGTCAGTCGGTGACCTGCACCGCTGAGGCGACATGTTACGGATCCTCGGCCACATGTTCGCCCAACTACACATGCCAGTATTATCCTTCGTGCCAGGGAACTGCGACCTGCGGCGCCGGAAACTCCACGTGCATCGGTTCTGAGACTTGCCAAGGCACGTCGACGTGCGACGGCACGCCGACCTGCCCGTCGGAGCCGACAATCGACGGCAGCGCGACATGTGTGCTGACCTCGTGCTTCGGTCCCAGCTGCGTTCCCGGATTGTGTCCGAACACTCCGACGGTGAACGGCAACGTCAGTTGCGTGCCCTTTGGGGATTGCCCCACCTCGATCGCCATGCCCAGTTGTGTGGGGGCGCTCTGCCCCACGGTCGAGGGATCATACACCTGTGGGATTCTCTCGTGCGTGACCACCGATGCCGGTCCGAGCTGTCCGGGTGGGCCGATCTGCCCGACATCGCCGGGATGGTCGACCTGCTTCCCGTATGATTCGACCTGTATCCTGCCGACGATGTTCGGGTTCCATACCTGTCCGGCGTGGAGCTGCCCAACGTACTTCGGTGCCTTCAGTTGCGTCGGTGATCCGGCGTGTCATATCACCAGCTCGGGCTGGGCGAGTTGCGCAGGAACGCCGACCTGCGCGATCATGGATTGTCCGCCGCCGACGGTCCCGGGTGGACCGACGTGTCTGGATGCGGCCAGTTGCGCCCCGAACAACACGTGCGGCCCGCTCGGCCTCACTTGCAACGGCTGGGCTACCTGTCCGCCGAATGCATCCTGTCAGGCGGCGACCTGTCCGCAGTTCGGCACCTGTCCGGGCACGGGAACCTGTCCGGGTACCGCGACGTGTCTGGGCGGACACACATGCACCGGTAATGCGACGTGCGGATTGTCGATCACCTGCACCGGCGTGGCCACTTGTGATCGCACGGCCACGTGCGATCTGACGCCCACCTGCGGCGGCTGGCCGACCTGCAACGGGGTGCCGACCTGCGATGACGGGACCCTCACTTGCGGCGGTACCCCAAGCTGTCAGGGCACCTCGACATGTCCCGGAGCCGTGACCTGCGGTGAATCGCTGACGTGCGACGGTTCTCCGACGTGCACATTCAGTCCGACCTGCGATGGCTGGCCGACGTGCCAACCGCCACCGGATGACACGCCCGACTGCATGAAGCTGGTGCTCGACAGTCTTGACTATGCGTGGATCGAATCGTACTTCGGCATCCCGCTGGGTGACGACACGACCGAGGCGTTCGAGTTCGACAACTGGCATCAACCGGTGTCGCCGCTTCTGATCTGGGATGAAATCCACTGGCTGCAGCAGGGCGAATTCGTCCTGACCGAGTGGCGCCGTCCCGATGCCGATTCCGGTCTCGTCGATACGGAGTATGTCCGCATCCTCTACTATGTCAGCGTCGAGGACTACCGCGACATCAACGGCGACACCGAGGTCTCATTGGGCGATTACCTGCTGTTGAAGTTCCTCGGTCCGCTGAAGCTCGGCGAGACGGTTTGGTATCGTGTCGATCGCATCGGACTGTCGCAGCCGGACGACTCGGTGTGGATCAACATCATCAAACCGGCGATCCCGCCGCCTTTGGCGCTGTGCGCCTGCGACTGCTTCGGCAATCCGCAGTGCGATTTGGTGATTGTCGACGTGTTCGATGTCGTGCTCGCGGTCGATGTGGCGTTCCGTGCCGGCGCGCCGATCATCGATCCGAACCCGGCGTGCCCGCGTGAGGACACCGACGTGACTTGCGACAACGTGACCAATGTCTTCGACGTGGTGCTCTTCGTCGATGTCGCGTTCCGCAGCGGTGATCCGAACGTGTTGTTCTGCGATCCGTGTCTATGATCGTCTGATACGACATATCGTCGACACAACCGGGGCGTCCCATTCAAGGGACGCCCCGGTTACATAGAAGGCAACATGACGGTTGTTTCGAAGTCCTTCTGGAGCTTTCGACGCGCACATCGGGATGAGAGTCGACCCGACAACACAGTCCCGCGTTCGGACTCCGAGCGCAGACTGCTGCTACGGCTGTACTACGGAGGATTCGCCGTGGCGATCTTTGCCGTAGCTCTGCAGATGGGAGGAGTGCGGGGAGGATTTCTGACGAACTACCTCGCCGATATCGCCGGACCGATTTGGTTGTATGGGGCGCTCCGTTTGCGTGCGACGCTTCTCAACCGCATCTACAAACCGACACCGTCACCCGTGTTCACCGCTCTATTTGTCTTTCTCGTCGGAACGGTGTGGGAGATCTGTCAGGCATTCGATCTTAGCGGGACAATACTGGCAATTACACGCGGCCGTTTTGATCCGTTTGATATCGTGGCGTACGGCGTCAGTCTGGCCGCGTGCGTTGCGGTTGACGGTTACGTGCGGATGCGCTCGCAAACGGCGACGGTCGGACATGAACCAGTTCCGGCTGTGAGAGAAAATCGGATGCCCTGAATGTTGCGCGAAATCGGTGAGACATCCCATAGCAGGACCAGCAGTCTCCGGGCGACCGACATGGTGCAGGGTGGCGCGGTGCGCTGATTGAGGTGAGTTACGAAATTCCTGGTGTCGATCCCGTATTGGGGACCAAAGGCTTGTCCGCCTCCGGCGGACGGGCAGGGCCACCGTGCGGAGAGGTAACTCACGCCATGCTCTATTTCAAGAATCTGCTCTTCGTACTCGCGGTCCCGGGATCGGTGGCCGTCTACGTCCCGCTGTGGATCACACGCGGGCAGAGCGTCCAGCCAGGCGCGTGGCTCGCTGTCGCCTGCTGTCTTTTCGCCGCAGGCGGCTCAGTTCTGCTCTGGAGTGTGGGGGCGTTCGCCGTATTCGGGCGCGCGACACCGGCGCCGATTGATGCACCCAAGCGGCTGGTCGTGCGCGGGCTATATCGATACGCGCGCAACCCGATGTATGTCGGCGTGCTGACGATCATCGCGGGGTGGGTTGTGTTGTATCAGACGCGGTCGATTCTGATCTATTGGGCGACCGTCGCCGTTGCATTTCATCTCTTTGTCATACTGTATGAAGAGCCGCATTTGCGCGGCGCATTTGGTGCTGAGTACACCGACTACTGTAAACGTGTGGGGCGCTGGTTGCCGCGCGGGTGACGGTAGTGCTGATCGAGTCACGTCCACTTTCTTTATGTGGCTAAAGTGGGCGGTTTGTCGGTTAGGGTGAGTTAGGCAAGCCCTGACCAAAGACAAAAGCGGTCAGGGCCACTTGGCCGCTCCAAAGCATGTTATCATTTCAATAGAACCATCTGCCTAGTTTGCCTCTGACCTTCGACATTTATCGTGAGAAAATAAACGCCACTTGGTAGCATTTCGCCATGTTCCGACAATGCTGTCCATTCCAACTGGTACGTCCCTGGATTCTTCTGCTCATCCACGAGCGTTGCGACGTGGCGACCCAGGATGTCATGAACTGTTAGTTGAACACGTGCCCACACCGCCACGTCGAATGGTACGACCGTGGCGGCATTGAACGGATTCGGATAGTTTTGGCGGAGGGAAAATTGCCGCGGAATCGCCGGAGACGATTGATCATCCTCAACACCCAGCGCGAGATTAGCGCCGAACCACAACGGTCTTTGGGCGCTATTCAAGTATATGTCCAGAGGCCCCGAAACCTGTAAAAGGGACTCGTCCAACGGCGCCTGCCAGATGATCGGCATGCCTGACGGGTCAATCCACTGAAATGCCAATGCTCGCCCATCCGGAGCAAAACGAGGGAATCCAAGATTGGGATCGCCCCATGGGTCGCAACCGTTCAGCAGCACTGTTTCCATCTGCCCGGTATAGATGTTTACGGCCATAATATCATTCGTGCAGAAGAGCTCGTCAAAGTAGTCGAAGGCAAACACAACACTGCTGCTTTGCGCGAACTCCGGGTTTCCGATGTTGACTCCGAATGGTTGGGGCGGAAAAAGTCGAATGATCGTCCCTGTTGATGCATCGAGTGCGTTTAGCTCCCAATATTCCTGATTCACACCTCCAGAGAGCTGGACGGAGTTCAAGGCATCATACAGCAGCACGCTTCCCGAGGGGTCCCAATCCATGACGTCGGCGTAAAGGGTAGTATAGGCGTTCAACCCACTCTGCGTTGTTGGGCTATAGAGGTGCACTACCCCACTGTTTTCTTCGTCGAGAAGATCGATAATCCAGATCAAACTGTCCGCTTCGCGGGCGGTGAGCGCTACCTTGGTGAAGTCGGGCGATACGGCGAGCGACCACCAGTCGACATCCGAGGGGATCTCTGTTTCTCCCGATCCATCGGGTGCCACAAGCCGTAGGTTAAAGGCCTCAGTCACATACATCAAAACCGCGTCGGCCGCGTACCCTACATCGAGAGGTTTCCCGCTCAGGGCATTGAGTTTGGTGGCTGTAATCGGAACGATATCTTCGGGGCCCGAGATGACGGGCCGCGCCTTCCAAAGGGACCAGTCAGTGGCAATGAAGGCGATCCAATCCTGTCCCATGGGATAAGCCGGGGGCGGAGGCGGTGGCAACCCTCCGCAGTCTGTGAGGATGCCCACTGCATCAAACGCCGCCTCGACTGCGTCCACTTCAGATGATGGGTTGCCGAAGAGGTCCGTCGATGACTGGATTGCGGCAGCGCGCATGTCGCAGAAATTGGACTGCTGATTGAGGTAGCGCTGCGATTGAATGCGATAGTAAATCTGCCCAAGTTTCTCTCGTCCTATGGCATTCCCAATGAGGTAGGCCGCTTTGTTTGGAATCCCGCTGTTGACATGCACGCCCCCATTGTCGATTTCCAACGGAAGTGACACATATTCTCCCATGTTGGCTGGCTGCCATCCGGGATCGCCGAAGCTTGCGCCGCCGTTATGGGGATCTGCCATATTACGCAGCGCTCCTGATGGATTTCCCACTGTAATGTCCTCACCAATCAACCAATCGGCATCGTCCACAAGTGCTCCATATACGTCCGAAAACGATTCATTGAGAGCACCTGATTCAAACTTGTATTCAAGTTTCACAGTGTGCTCGTTGACGCCATGTGCCATTTCATGCGCCGCGACATCCAACGCTTTCGCAAGAGGTCCGAAAGTTACTCCACCGTCGCCGTAAACCATGAACACTCCATTCCAGAAGGCGTTATCCATCGGCTGTGAATTCTGCGTGGCGTGTACAACGGAGGTAACTCTGCTTCCATTTCCATCGATTGCGAGACGACCATGGTCGTTCAGAAAATACTCGAACGTCAGCCCCATGTTGTAGTGGGCTGAGACGGTTGTGGGGTCGGACCAAGTGTTGTTTACGGATGTAACATGAAACAACGGTCCATGCCCCAGATCAACCCCGGATAGGTTGACGGTGACCAATGCGCCCTGCGGATTTCCGATAGGATCTAGCTGCATGGACGGCCACATTGGGCGGGACGCGTCGATCATATAGTATTGAGACGGACCCTGATAAAGATTGAGCGTACGGTTCACGCCGAAGAGATCGATACCGCTACCAGTCACGGGGCCATCCGCCTGCGCGTTATTGTATTTCTCAAGAACCTCTCCAGTTTGCGCATCGACGAAGTAATACCACCATTGGGATATGTTTGGCCGGATTTCCACATGCCACACCAGCCGTGGATCATCGCTTTCGTACAGGCTCCAGATGTAGAGTGTCGCAATTGGGTTTTCGTAGTTGAGAAGCAATGTTATAGGCGGAGAGAATGCCTCGATCTCGACCAAGCTGGCCAAGTCGCGCATTGCGATTCCTACCGCGGCCTCAGCGGCCATTGACGGCGTAACCGTTCCTATCTGTTTCGGCGTCGGGGAATAACGCGCGTTCAGACAGTACAGATCTCCTTTTTGATTATAGTGGGCGACCAAGTTGTTCGCCCAATAGGGGACACCAAGATACTGTTGCTCCAATACAACATGATACATACCGAGCTTGTCCGGAATGGTCTCCTTGACGATCAATTCTTCCTCTGGGTCATCAATTTTGAAAATCTCACGATTTGCTGCGAGGAATTGGATCGTTCTGTCCTCTATCGACGTCGCTCTCTGCTGATTCGGCGCTGGCTGCGAAAGCCCCGCGCCAGTGACATATGAGGGCGTGCCATTGCTCTCATTCCAGCGAACATGCCATCCTGTACGTGGGTCTGGCGATCCGACAACGCCTTTCACTTGTGAAGGCTGGGGCAGCGGTAGCGACCAAAGCGCGCTGGCTGGAAGGACGGTTTGTGATGCGGCCTTCGTGGGCATTGTCCACCCGATTGCCTTCAATTGGTGACGCACTGCGCGGGCCAACTCCACAGCTTGGGTTCGTGCGACAGCGCGGCTTCCTGCGGGCGCTATGCGGGCTTTGGATTGATCCGACTTGCTTTTGACGTTTGCGCTCGCGTAAGAGTAAACAAGCGATAGAATGACGGCGCAATGAATCGCACAGATGAGTCGTCTTCGCGTATTCATCGTGATTTTCTCCCGATTGCTCAACTAACACTAAAGCGATTAGCTGTGTCAATCATCTTGACAGAGTCTCACGGATTTCCGGTTCATGGTTTTCAATCCTGCAATCGCGCGAAGGTCGCACCCTTCCCTCTCCATTAAAAGGGAGAGGGTGAGATCGCAAGATGTCTACTGGCGTGATGAATCACGCCCCTACGGGCGGTGGTGAGCCAATCACGCAAAGCTATACAACTTCCCGAACTTTTCGGTCATGTAGGCGAGCAGGGCTTCGTGGCTGAGTGGTTTGCCGGTGACGCGCTGGACCAGTTCGTCGGCGCGGTAGCGCTGGCCGTGGTGGTGGATGTTGTCGTTGAGCCATTTCTTCAGCGGCGCGAACTCGCCACGGCGAAACATCGCGTACATATCGCCCACATCTTTCTTCGCCTGCGCGAAGAACTGTGCCGAGTAGAGATTGCCCAACGTGTAGGTCGGGAAGTAGCCGATCAGGCCGGCGCTCCAGTGGACATCCTGCAGGCAGCCGTCGGAATCCTTCGAGGGTGTGATGCCAAAGTAGGATGTGAACTTCTCGTTCCAGACAGCGGGGACATCGTCGACCGTCAGATCGCCGGAGAAGATCGCGCGCTCCATTTCGAATCGCAGCATGATGTGCAGATTGTAGGTCGCTTCGTCGGACTCGGTGCGGATGAACGACGGACGGACATCGTTGATCGCGAAATAGAAGGCATCGAGCGAGACATTGCCCAACGCTTCGGGGAAATGCTTCTGCGCGGTGGGATAGAAATACTCCCAGAAGGCGCGCGAACGGCCGACCTGGTTTTCCCACATGCGCGACTGCGATTCGTGGATGCCCAGCGAGATCGCATCGCCCAGCGGATTGCCGAATTCCTGGCGATTGAGCCCCTGATCGTAGATGCCGTGCCCGGACTCATGCAGGATGCCGAAGAATGAGCCGGTGAAATTGGTTTCGTGGTAACGCGTCGTGATGCGCGTGTCGCCGGGACCGATGCCGGTGCAGAACGGATGCACCGTGACATCGAGCCGTCCGCGCTCGAAGTCGAAGCCGATCGCTTTGGCGGCGAGGCGTCCGAAGTCTTCCTGTTTGTCGACCGGGTAGCGGCGATCGAGAATGCCGACATCGGGCTTGCGTTGGGAGTTTTTGATCTTGTCGAGCAGCTTGACCAATTCGACGCGGAGAGGCGTGAACGCCGCCTCGATTGCCTTGACCGTGGCGCCCGGCTCGAAATCGTCGAGCAGCGCATCGTAGGGATCGTCTTCGTATCCGACGGCCTCGGCTTCCTGCTTTTTGAGGCCGATCATTTTGGTGAGCCACGGCTTGAAGATCGAATAGTCCGACTGTTTGCGTGCCTTGGCCCAGGCGGTCTCGCCCAATGATGCGCACTTCGTAATTTCCTCGACCAATGACTGCGGGATCTTGGTGGCGCGATCGTAGGCGCGGCCGATCTCGCGGACGATTGCCGCCTCGGGGCTGTAATTGCCGTTGCCGAGCCCGTCGGCACGCAGCGCCTCCAGCAGTTCGCCGATGCGCGGATCGACGAGGCGCTTGTGGGTCAGTCCGGCCAGGTACCCCGACTGCTCGGCACGAAACTCGGCGCCACCGGGGGGCATATGAGTGCGTTCGTCCCAGCCCAAGAGCGCCCCGCAGGTGCCGAGGATCGAAATCTCTCGCGAGATTTTTTTGAGTTGGTCGAGTGATTCCTGTGCTTTCGGTGTCATCGGAGCGACTCCTTGGAAAAGTCAGATCGAGCGTATTCGGATGGGCGATTGGACGCGTTCGCCCATCTTCTTTTGGTCCTGTAAGTTACGCTCTCCCAATGGATCCGGTCAAGCCGGTCGGATCATTTTGTTGGCGATCGCCACCAGAGGTCTTGACTATCGAAGTCCGATTATGCATATCCGGGCGTCTTCCCGGTCTGACACGACCCAATTTTCTTCTGATATGACACCATCGCAGGGTATAGAATTCGGTTAAGAAGGGTAATGGTCTGGTAGATGAACATCGAAAGGAGACAAAGATGTTGCAACGCAAGCTAATCGCCGGAGCGATCGTGTTCGCGCTGGCGATAGGAAGTGCCGTGCCCGTGGTGGCCCAGCAGGAGGGCGAGCCGAGCGCCGCGGACATGGAAAAAATGATGGCCGAGTATGCCAAGTTCTACACGCCCGGCGATCACCACAAGCACATGGCGAAGATGGTCGGGTCTTGGGATGTCGCCGGCAAGTTCTGGATGGGCCCCGGCGAGCCGATGATGTCGACCGGGACGGCCGTGTTCAAGTCGATGTACAACGGGTTGTACATCACGCAGGATTACACCTCGGAGATGATGGGCCGGGAGTTCGTCGGCCATGGCGTCATGGCCTACGACATTTTCGCGGAGAAGCATGCCAGCACGTGGATCGACAACCTGAGCAGCGGCATCTACAAGAGCGAGGGCACCTGCGCGGCGGACGGCAAGAGCATGACCTCGACCGGCACCTTCGATGATCCAATGTCCGGAGTGAAAGGCAAGAAGGTGAAGGAAGTGGTCACTGTCATCAGCGACGACAGCTTTACTTTCGCGATGTTCAATGTCATGCCTGATGGCACCGATGAGAAGTCGATGGAGTTGACTTACACGCGCAAGAAGTAATCACACTTCGACTCAGAGAGTTCTAATGCAACGGGGAGCGTCGGCTGACGCTCCCCGTTTTTGTTGCTGATGCCCGCACGGTCCGCCTGGGGCCGCGGGAACGGGGCTTGGGCGTCTAAGCGTCAATTTTCGACCGTCGCAGTGCGGCGAACGGGTTTGTGCCAGGGTGGGTAAAGGACATAGACGACGACGCAATACATCGCCACGACCGCAGTGACGATGGAGAGAATCCACGGCGCCACGTCGAGATACAGCGTTGCGCGGATTGCCCGAACCAGAAACCCCTCGGCCTCGCCGGGGGCGCGCTGATCGGCCGCCCACTCCCAATCGGTAATCGGGCAGATGCCGTCGCTCCAGAGCGGAACTGTCGCTGTGGCCAACAGCCCGATCAGGTGCGCGGTTCGAAACACGGGCATCCGCCAGAGGCGGGGCTTGCGGTACGCCAGGACGGCGAGGAAGACTCCCAGAATCATCCAGACGACCCAGGCGGTGTGAACGATGAGCCAGAGGGTCAACATTTCAACCGCGCGTATTGATCTCTCATTCGCTACGACACGATACACCGTACGAACCGATGGTTCAATCGGTTCGGATCATTAATGACGTCGTCAATCGGAAGGCGGATCAATGCGATCCGCCGACCGGAGTACTGCATTCCCCATTGAGGCATGCACGCGCCGCTTGCAGAACCGGCTCACAGCTCCTGCCGCCAAGCGAAACAGCGCGCTCAGAAACGCGGCGGTGACTGTTCGGCAGCGGAAGGTTGCGGATAGTCGGGGTACCACATCGATTCTGCGATCAACCGATCGATCGCATCATCGGGTATGGCGCGGCCCAATGCCAAATCACGCGCCTTGCGAATGACGGCGGCGGCGACCCGGGCGCTGACCGCGCGCAATTCGTTGACGCTGGGATATACCCCTCCGCGTTCAAGCATGGGGGGGGTCACGGAATCGGCCAACGCGTGGGCCGCGGCTAGAAACATCTCATCGCGCACTTCCCGGGCCTCACTGAGGATGCAACCCAGGCCGACTCCCGGAAAGACGAAGACATTATTCCCCTGGCTGACTTCGTGCACGCGCCCTCCGAAGGAGACCGGTTCGAACGGACTGCCCGTGGCAATCAGCGCGCGTCCGTCGGTCCAGCGCAGCGCCTCCGCGGGCGTGCATTCTGTCAGCGCGGTCGGATTGCTGAGAGGGAAGATGATCGGACGATCGACATGTTTGGTCATCTCTCGAACGACGGATTCCGAAAACAGTCCCGCAATCGTCGAGGTGCCGATCAAGACGGTCGGCTTAACCTTCGCCACGACGGTCAGCAAATCAAATGGACCGCTGTCTGCGAAACCGTACGCGGCCATGACGTCGCCGGTCATCGCCACCTGCTGTTTGTAGGGCTCGCTGATCTGCGCGCGCTCGTGAACCAGTCCGCGGCTGTCGACGTAAACCAGCGAGCGACGGACGCTGTCCTCATTGCCTCCCGACTCCAGCATCGCCGCCCGGACCAGCCGTCCGATTCCCACTCCGGCCGCGCCTGTTCCGGCGAAGACAATCCGCTGCTCCGACAGCCGCCCGTGGGTGATTCTCAACGCGGAAAGCAGGCCGGCTACGGCCACCGCCGCGGTGCCCTGGATGTCGTCGTTAAAGCTTGGGATCCGGCTCCGATAACGGTCGAGAATCGAAAGCGCATGCTCCTTCTTGAAATCCTCCCATTGAATGAGCGCGCGCGGACTTGTTTGGCGGACGCCCTCGACGAACCGCTCGATGAATTCGACATACGCGTCGCCCATCAGGCGGCGTTTGGGAAATCCGAGGTAGTAGGGGTCTTCCAGCAACGCCGAGTTGTTGGTTCCGATGTCCAGACTGATGGGCAGACAGTTGGATGGGTGAATGCCCGCGGCCGCGCAGTAGAGTGCCACCTTGCCGCACGGTATGCCGATTCCACCGGCGCCCTGGTCCCCCAGGCCGAGGATTCGTTCATTGTCTGTGACGACAATCAGACGTGTTTCGTTTTCGGCCGCGTTCACGAGGATTTCCGGGATGCGGTCGATGTCATCGGGGGTAATCCAGACTCCGCTCGGCCGTCTGAAGATGTGGCTGAACTGCTGACACGCTTTGCCGACGGTCGGCGTGTAAACGATCGGCATCAATTCCGGAAGGTTTTCGACCAGCACGCGATAGAAGAGTGTTTCATTGCGGTCCTTGAGCGCGAGCAAGCCGATGAATTTTTCGAGGTCCTTCTGCTTCGCGCGAACATGTTCCAACTCCAGCGCCACTTGCTCTGCGATCGGCCGCACGCGGTACGGCAGCAGCCCCAACAAATCGAATTGTCTGCGCTCCGGACATGTAAAAGCCGTGCCCCTGTTGTATCGTGCGGAATCAAGCAATTGACGTCCCGTCAGCCGTGCGCCGCCGACTCTTTTGGGCTCGGGAGACTTCACTGTCGTGGACATACAACCTCCGGTCTCTGATGCCGCTCCCCGGTCATCGTCTCGAATCCGACACGCAACACTCTCAGGTGGGATTTGGACAGTGCGCGAAGCATCTCAACTCCTCCGCCATGAGGTACCACAGGAATCTATCGACAAAGTTCTCCCTCGCAAGCCGCCGGCGTCAGAAAGTGTCAGCCGTGCCCGGGAATCTGTCATGTCATGCGACGTGGGCGTTGAGCCGGTGATCCGGGAGACGGTTTTGATGATTTTGACAGTTCTCGTGGTGCGCTAGCGCCGCCATCCGGCGATTTGGGGCTACACGACCCCGCAGTGCCTCTCGGCAAAAGCCGCGATCAGACCACTCTCAGTGGATGGGGGACAATTTCCAAGGTCCCACGGGCTGCGAATGCACAGCCCGTGGCGTTACTCGGTCAGGCGCGCCCGTTTGCTTCCCGCCGTTGCGCTCGGTATGAGTCGCTCAGGGCAAGCAAGGATTGCAAAACACCGTAGCCGGGTTTGCGGAACGGAACGCGACATCGACGAACTTGACCACATCGAAGACATTGGTCACGGCGTCGCAGGTCACGTCGGTGTCCTCTCGCGGACACGCGGGATTCGGGTCGATGACCGCGGCGCCGGCGCGGAAGGCGACGTCGACTGACTTGACCACATCGAACACGTCGACCACGGTATTGCAGACCGGGTCGGCGAAGCAGTCGCACGCGCAATCGGGGACATCGGCTGCCAGCACATAACTGCCCGACTCCGCCCCAGAGCCGTCGACGACGATGTAGTAGTTGTTCCCTGCGGTCAGTGCCACCGTCAGCGATGTTGCGGGCGCGGCCTTGTTCTGGTTGCAGGGGTCGCTGCTGCAGGCGAAAGGCGCACCCTGTTCGACCGTGTTCTCGTATAGGTAAAGCTGAACGTCGAAGTCCCCGCTGCACAGCGAAATCTCCACCACCTCATCGGCTGATGGAGTGTAGACGAAGACAACATCCGGCGAGCCGGGCGTGCCCGTCTGACACACCTCGTAGTACGTGTCGAAGAATGAACCGGTCTCACCGGCGTAATAGAATGGGATGGACTCGATCGGCGATGCGCCGTCGGCATCCTCGCCCGCGCGCGGCGCTGAGTGGTCGACGTCTTCTTCCACAGTGGCGTTTTCGGTCGGGAACGAGAGCACCGACTGATGCTCCTGGTGCCCATTGACCCCGATCCCGGTCAGATAGTCTCCCGGTTCACCCGTGAGCTTGTACCCAATCAGGTAGGCCCCGCTGTCGGGAGAGCGCACTGTGATGCGATGATCCGGGGTTCCATCCGGCGGGTCGCTGTAATCGGTCAGACTGTCATACTCTCCCTGTGTACCGTATGAATTAAATCCGACACCGATGGAGTCGGACTCGCCTGTTGAATCAGCCGGGCCGATCAGGTAGACCTGCAGCGGGCCGAGCGGGTCGAGTTGCAATCCGGATGTTCTCTGCTCCGTCCCGGATTGGGATCCATGCTTTGGGGGCACGGGATCCGAGTACCCGGTGATGTAAAGCGGGTCCAGCGTCAGCGCTTTGTTGCGGCCCATCTCGGATGTGTTCCCGGCCAGATCGGTCGCCGTTGCGGTGATCAGGGACCACTCAGGCGCCACGACGCCAAGCAGCTCAAACTCGCCCAATCCATCGGCGACTGCAGAACCAAGAAACTCGTAAGCGGGTCCGTGGTGCGACGGATCCTCGATGAGTGTCAAGCTCGGCTGTTTTTGGGCAATGTAGAGTTCGACGGTCGCGGAGGGTTCGGCCGCGCCGAAGATATCAAATGTGTTTGGGGCTACCTGCTCGATCGACGAAATGACCGGATAATTCAGCAGGTCATTGGGACCGGCGTCGGCATCGCCGGGGTCGTTGATCGTGACGCCGTCGTCATCCAGCGCGATGCTCTGTCCGCCGTTTCCGTAGATAAGGTTGCGCGCAATCGTATTCGACTGCGATGTCCCGCCCGAGACCAATACGCCGTGCTCAGGAAAGTTTCGAATCGTCAGATCCTGCACCAGATTGTCCGATGTCGTGATGACGACTCCCGATCCGCTGATCAAGCCGTTCCCGTCCAGGATGAATCCGCTCTCGACTTCAGCGGACTTCTGATTGAATGCCCCAAGCGAACCGAAGATGGCCGTGCCGCCGGTGGCATCGCTGAGCGCTGGAAGAGGCGAATCGAGCATGAGCGTTCCGTCGACTTCGACTCTGATCGTGTCGGGGCCGAACAAGTTGTTGGCAAACTCGATCGCGTCGCGCAGCGATCCCGGACCGTCATCGTCGGTATTGGTGACCGTGATGTTGCTGGTTGGGAGAATGGTGACGATGCCCGCGAAAAAATCGGGGATGTATTCGGTTGTGGGCGCCGTCAGCGAACCCGTCAGGTGGTTGCCCGGATCGGTACACGTGGTATCGACCAGGAACGTGCCGGGCTGTCCGGTGGCCGTAAACTCCAGGCCGAGTGACGGTATCCCCGAGAGCAAATCATCCCCCGGATTCAATTGCTGCGACTCAGAACTGCCGATCGCCACGAACAGGGCCGCATCGGGTGAGTTGTAATCGGCGGGCACCACTCCAGAAAATCCGCCTGCTTGTTCTTCCTTGCACAATCCGTCCTCTGTCGGATGCGTGGAGTTCACGACGAACGAATTCAACCGCGTTGTCAGACGACTTCCCGGCGGCAGAACGTATTCCATAAAGCTGACATACGACCCCGGTGTTTGTGCGCGAAGCACGAGTGGGACGACGATGCCATCGAGCACCATCTCATTGGAGATGAAAATCCCGATGGTGTCCGTCTCCCCCCGACCCACTGACATCGAGGGAATCGTGAATGTCAATTGCAGGTCTCCGGGGGAACCGGTCTGCGATGAACCGCCCGACCCAACGACCCGAGTTGCCGCGTTGTGGTCATCGTTTCCCCCCGTGACGACGG
Organism: Candidatus Zixiibacteriota bacterium; assembly: GCA_036397555.1. Taxonomy (NCBI): domain Bacteria; kingdom Pseudomonadati; phylum Candidatus Zixiibacteriota; species Candidatus Zixiibacteriota bacterium. Next base: position 16,010 of record DASWIS010000003.1, read on the forward strand.
CGGGAATGGCGATCAGCACTGCCAAAAGGAAGCTGAGCAGCAACCATCGACCGACGGTTTGCCCATCCGGATTCGTGCGATGCACGATCATTGACGTTGCCTCACTGCGTTCGTTGTTGGACGAAATCGTGGATTGTCCGTCATGTCGTGACCGGCGACGGATTCCTAATAAGTCTTGCCCAATGGATACCTGACCCAATGCACATTATATACCGCCAACTGCCCAAGTAGCAAGTACGACGTTTCGGCCTCGCCGACGATTCGGAGCGCCGATCCTCATTCCGACGTTTTTGGATGTGGGCTAAGGGATGCCTGCTCCACGCACGTATGCCTCATCGTCGCCCATTCGCTCCGCTCAGGGCAAGCAAGGATTGCAGGAATACAGTCGCCGAATTGCCGGGAGCGGAACGCGACACCGACGAGAAGGGCCGCCTCGGGCTCGTGGGCTCGGAGTGTGCCGATTGCAGTACGACAACTCCAAGCCCTTCCGCCTCACGTGCGCATCCCAGCCGCCCGATCAATCGTCGAGCACTGCGGCATTGTTGTCTGTTCGCAGGCGGCCGATTGACCCGGCCGAGTCGGCGGCCGCGAGGGTTTGGCTCTCTTGTTTTAATGTATATCGGTCGTTAGCGGGCGATACCCGCCGATCTGTCAACTCATACACGCCCAACATAATACCTGCCCTCGATTCCGGCAAGAATGTAAATTGCCCGTGTGACTCCCGAAGAGATCGCGTCCCGCCTGCCCGATCATTTCGAGCTGGGCCATCGCCTCGGCGAAGGGGGGGTGGCATCGGTCTACCGGGTCTTCCATAAGAAGCTGCAGACACACTGGGCGTTGAAAGTTCTCGAGCAGGATCGGATTCCCACGGACATGGATGTGTCTATCGCGTTGCAGGAAGCGCGGATGGCCGCGCAGATCAAACACCCCAATGTCGCGGTCATCCACGATGTCAACGAAACCGACGGTTTCATTTTCATGGAATTGGTCGATGGCCCCACGCTGGGCGGGATGCTGAAGGATGGAATCAACGACTGGGAACAGTGCCTTTCCATCGCCGCCGGCATCATCTCCGGCCTGGCCGAAGCGCACCGGAACGGGATCGTCCACGGCGACATCTCGCCGAATAATGTGCTCATGACCAAGAGTCTCACACCGAAACTCGTGGACTTCGGCTTCGCCCGCCATACCGGCCATGCGTCCGATGTCGTCGGCATCACGCCGGGCTTTGCATCGCCGGAGCATGTCCTGGGTGAGGACCTGGCAACCTCCTCGGATGTGTATTCGATCGCGGCGGTGATCTACCTGATGACGACCGGCGCCCACGCCTACGAGTTTGGCGACGACTTTCCGTATCAGTACGCGATTTTCAGCGGTCCGCCGCGCCCGCCCGCATTCCGTTTTCCGGAAATTCCCAAGACGCTCGAAGCGGTCCTGCTGCGCGCGCTGAGTATGGAGAAATCCGCGCGCTACGAATCCGTCGCCGAAATGGAAGAAGCGTTTCGTTCGGCGGTTCGTCCGACGGGCTGGCACGATCGCGCGAAGTCGCTGTCGCGCGAGGCGCTTGTGCATTACGAACGCGGCATGGAATACTACCGGGGAACATCGAAGGAGGAGATGGAGTGGGCGCAGGACGAGTTTGAAGCGGCGCTGCGTCACGACCCGAAGCTGACACTCGCCCACGTCGGGCTCGCCGATGTGCTCATCTTCTGTTACATGTCGTATTTCGATCGCTCCACCGGGCAACTGGCCAACGCCGAGGAACACTGCCGGCTCGCCCTCGAATTGGATCCCCGATGTTATGAGGCATCCCGATCACTGGGGCGGATTTGCATGAACCGCCGTGACTACCCGGCGGCGCGCGCGCACTTCACGCATACGATCACGCAGGCGCCGGGCTTCCTGCCGGGATACCAGTCCCTAGGCTGGTGCGAAGTCGAGGCGCACGACCTCGACGCCGCAGAGAAAGTCGTGGCGTCGGCCCTCGAGATTGCCGCGAATGACTTGGATCTTCTGCTTTTGCTGACGCGCGTCTATTACTACAAGAAGGAATACGAGAAGAGCATATCCATCAGTGAGGAGGCGATTCGCGCCAATCGCAAGTTCGGGCGCGCCTACTACGAGCGGGCGATGGCGAGCAGGGCCTTGGGGCAATTCGCCAACGCGCGACGCGACTTCAATCGGTCGATGGACTATCACGGGGATCCGAACGCGCCCGTTGACCTGGCGATTCTCGAGTTGTACGACGGCAACTGCAGCTCGGCACTGTCGGTATTGGACCGAAGCCGTGGGGATGACAATTTCGAATTCCTCTCATCGTACTATCGCGGCATTGCCCATCTGTTGTCCGGGGAAACCCCGAAGGCCGGCCAATGCTTCCAACGCGCGCAGGCGCTGTCGATGCAACTGACGGTTGATGACCCGCTGGATCCCTACCCCCGCATTATCGCCAGTATGGCGGCGGCCGCACTCGGTGACCATGACACGGCGGAGGGTATGTTGACGTCGGCTCGCGACCTTGACGGCCGCGATGGGTTGGTGGCATTCTATGGCGCCTGTGCGCTATCGTGGTCGGCGCGCGACCGCGCGTCTGCTCTTCGAGCCGAAGCTTCCGCTCTTCCACGGTCCCCTTCGCCGTTCGAGATGCAACACGACCCCCATTTCGACGGCCGAATCGCGGCGTGAACGCAACCTCCACTCATGCTGTTGCTCCAGCGAAAAACGGTCGCGCTTCCATCCGGCGACGGGGCCAGCTCGACATCGAAATCGACGCTCTCGGCCGCAGCCGTCGACGGCCAACATCCAGAGAACAACTGAGGTCGTCGTCGGCGTAACGAGCGATGACATGGGCGCGCAGGAATCACCGAAACACCAAAGAGGGATGCGAAAAATCTCAGGCCGGCTCGCTGCGGGGGCGGTTATAGGACAGGACATCCGATTATGCCAACCATCCACCGCACTTCGACGTAAAACCTTCACAGCGCTTCACTCCCTGCCGGTGCGCCAGCCCCATGATCCGTACGAGTCAAGCTCAGACCGCAATCCTCGCTGCCATCAGTTTATTGGCGACATTCACACCCGGCTGCGAGAAGCCGGTCGAGGAGCCGGTCTATCGGCAGGTCACGGTCACGGTGCGTGATATCGTAGTCTCGGCCAATGCTGCCGGTGTCGTCGAGCCGATCAAGGTCGTCGAGGTCAAATCCAAGGCATCCGGTGAGATCATCGGCGTCTTTGTGGAGGAGGGAGACGAAGTCCGCGCCGGAGAAATGTTGGTGCGTGTCGATCCGCGTTTTCCGCGAAACGCGGTAACGCAGGCCGAGGCCGACTCGGTCGTGGCCGTGGCCGAACTGGAGAATGCCGAGTCACGGTTGCGCCGCGCCGAGGAGCTCTTCGCCGCACAATCGATCACCGAACAGGAATATGACGATGCGCGTCTGGCGCAGGCGGCCGCCTATGCCGTGTTGGTGCGCGCACAGAGCGCGCTGGAAGACGCCAAGATCGCCTACGAGGAAACCGAAGTCCGCGCGCCGTCGGCGGGGACCATTCTCAGCAAGAATGTCGAGTTGGGCACGGTCATCACGTCGGCCAGCCGCGACATCAGCGGCGGTTCCGTTCTGATGCGCATGGCCAATCTCGATACGGTGCAGGTGCGGGCGCTGGTCAACGAACGCGATATCGGCAAAGCCCGCCCCGGCATGCCGGTGACGATTCAGGTCGAGGCGTATTCGAACCGGACATTCCGCGGCGATGTGCTGCGCATCGGCGCCGAAGCGATCATCGATCAAAATGTCACGATGTTTCCGGCGATCATTCGCATCGCCAACGAAAGCAATCTGCTGCGACCCGGCATGAATGCCGAGGTGGACATTCTTATCGGCTCGATCCACGATGCTCTCACGATTCCCAATGCGGCGCTACGGACACCGGACGATCTCAAAACCATCGCGCCACTCGTCGGGTTGACGGCAGAGATCGTCGAGGAGCAACTCGGCACCGAATCGGGCGGCCGCGCCCGCCACGACGAGGGATCGCGTCCGCAGGGCGGCGATGGGGGACGTTCACCCGAGCAGCATGGCGAAGATGGCGGCGGCGAACGCGCCGACTCGGACCATTCATCTCACTTCGGCGGCACATATGCCGTGCTGACCTTACGCAACGGTCAAGCGCAGGGGGTCACGGTGCACACCGGGCTGACCGACTTCTTGCACGTTGCGGTGCTCGACGGTCTATCGGTTGAGGACACCATCCTGATATTGCCGACCGCCGGGCTGATCGAGTCGCAGCAGAGTTGGCAGGACCGCGCGCGCCAGCGCGCGGGCGGGCCGCTCTCGACCGGAAACCGCTGATGTTGCTGTTCGAAATCGTTCGCATTGCCCTCGCGGCCATCCGCGCCAACAAGTTGCGTTCGATGCTCACGACACTGGGCATGGTGATCGGCGTCGGCGCGGTGATTACGATGGTCGCATTGGGCAACGGCGCCCGCATGGCGGTGCAAGCGCAACTGGATGCGCTGGGTACCGATATCCTCACGATCTACCCGGGGCACAACATCTGGCGCGGCATCGCCCAGGCCGGGATGGCGCCGCTGACGATGGACGACGTCGAGGCGTTGCGCGCGCGCGCCCGCACGCTGAAGGCCGTTGTGCCGTTGATGACCGGCGAACGGCAGGTAAAGTTCGGCGGCGAGAACGCCAACGTCGACATCATGGCCACGACCGCGGATTTTTCTGAGATCACGCGTCTGATCCCGGAGTATGGACGCTTCTTTACCGACCAGGATGACGCCGCCAATCGGCGAGTCGCGATCCTCGGGTGGGAGGTGCCGGGGTATCTGGGCAGCACGGCACTGGATATCGTCGGGCACGAAGTATCGATCGCCGGAGTTCGATTCGAGGTCATCGGAACAACGCAACGCAAGGGCGAGCAGCCCGGGCCGGACCCGGACGAAACGATCTACATTCCGTTCAACACGGGACGGCAGCGCATCTTCGGGCGCGAGTACAGTGACCGTCTGCGTTCTTTGACGGTGCAATTGGTCGCTCCCGACTCGATGAGTATGGCCCTGCTGGATATCGAGACCACGCTGCGCAGCCAACATCATCTGCGTCCCGGTCAGGAAAACGATTTTCGCATCCTCGACCGTTCGGAGTTTCTCGAAGCGCGATCCGAGGCCAATCGAACAATGGGCTTCCTGCTGGCGGGGATTGCGGCGATCAGTCTGATCGTCGGCGGCATCGGCATCATGAACATCATGCTCGTATCGGTGACCGAACGGACGCGTGAAATCGGCGTGCGCAAGGCGCTCGGAGCTACGCGGCGAAGCGTTCTGTTGCAGTTTCTGGCTGAAGCGGTCACGCTGTCGCTGATGGGCGGGTTGATCGGGGTTCTCTTCGGGATCGCCTCATCGCGGGCGATTACACTCCTGCAGGGATGGCAGACGCTCATTTCCATGGAAGCGATCGTCATTGCCGTCGGATTCAGCGCCGCGGTCGGTGTCTTCTTCGGTGTTTGGCCCGCGCGCAAGGCCTCCCGGCTGGATCCGATCGACGCGCTGCGCTACGAGTAAACGGTCCCGGTCGATACCCGATCCAGACAATGGCCGACCGATCACGAGGCCGCAGCGGGAAACGCAACTGTTTTTCCGCCGTCGCACTGACGTCTTTGCGGGCGTGGACCTGCGCGGATCACTGAAGCGGTTCCCGTGGCTGGTGCGCTTCGTGCGCCGCCTCAGACGGGCGCGCAGCGTGCAGTATCGGTTGTATGCTCCTGTCGCCCGGCGCCGCTATCTGCGACGGCATACGACACGCAAGCTTCAACTGGGAACGGGCGGCTCCCACATGCCCGGATGGTTGTCAACCGATCGTGAGCCGATCGACCGCACGATTGTCTATCAGAACGTGACGCGTCGATTCCCGTTTGCCGATGCCACATTCGACTTTGTCTTCAGCGAACATCTGATCGAACATCTGTCCTATCGCCACGGCCGCCATCTGCTGCGGGAGTGCCATCGGGTCATGAAACCCGGTGCAACAATGCGCATTGCCACGCCGGATCTCGAGGTCATACTCGGATTGTGCAGTCCGCAACGGAATGCCATGCAGGACCGGTACATTCGCTGGATAACCGACCGTTACCTGGACGGCACCCGGTACCATCCGACCTTAGTTATCAACAATGCCTTCCGAAACTGGGGGCACCAATTCCTGTACGACGCCGAACTGTTGTCGCGGATTCTGGCCGAGGCCGGGTTTGTCGGGATCAGACGCGTCGGCATCGGTGAATCGGCCGATCCGAATCTGCGCGGTTTGGAATCGCACGGCGCCAACGTCGGCGATGAGGATATCAACCGATTCGAGACGATGGTGTTCGAAGCCGACCGGCCCGGCTGACGCTCCGCCGCCCGGCACGATCCAATCCCAAGCCGACGCTTCGGCTGTTGCCTCTGCCAGCGCGTCCGATCGATCGGCTATGAATGCCACAATTCCATATGGCGCTTGTGGGTCTCCAGATACGCGCCCGGCTGGAAGTGGTGATCGTAGAAACCCAAATCCAGATGATGCGCCTGCAAATACATCAGGTGAAACACCGGCGGCATCGTCGCCGGGAACCTGCCGAAGCGGTCATAGACGAATTGCGCCATCGTGGCGACGCACTCCTTGAATTCTTCATTGTGAAGCTGTGCGCTGGAGCGGACCTTCGGGTTGTCCTTCCACGGTCCGGGGGTTTCGCGGTGGAATGGCCCGCCGGGGCCGAACTTGCGCTGCACGACCGATTCGACCGCCCCGCGCATGTCGCCGAAGTGCGGCGGGCAATGCGCCGCAAAGACGCCGTCGCGTCCGGTGATGTTCGGCAGCGCCCAGCGCTCGTCGGTGTCGAAGCGGAATCCCAGGCCCGGCACATCGGGGTTGCCGCTGGCGCCCAACACCGAGTGCGGATCGACCCCGTCGAACATCCAGCCCCCCAATCCCATCGACTGCAACATCAGCATTCCGGCGTAGCAAGATGTCGCCAGCTCGGCGGTCACTTCGGTGATCGTATAACGGTCGATGAAGCTGAGCGGATACGGATTCTCAATGTCGACGAGACCGGAGAATTTCGTCAGTCCGGCGATCCGTTCGTTGTGGATGTCGTCGTAGATGCAGTAGCCGTTTTGGACGAGGAAACAAAGAATGCCGATACAATGCTGCGCCACGTCGGCCACCGGAAAAACGACCGTCGAGCCGGGACGGTTCACGCACCAGGTATTGTGTCCTTCCATGTAGGGTTCTTCCGGCGGGAGGTTGAGCCGCCCGTCGGACAGCTTCCGTATCCGTCCTCTGTGTGCGCCCAGCCACGCCGCCAGCTCGATCGGCGCACCGTTGCCGTCGACCATCGACGGTGCATCGCGGGTCGGGAAGAAGTAAACGCCGTTGTCGTCGGTGTAAAACAGCTCGCTGGTGTGGAACCCCGCCGCCGAAGGAAATGTCCGGCCTCCAGCCGCCATGGAGTAGTTGGACAGGTGAGGCGCATACTTCTTGTGACGGTAAATCATGTGATGCCAGCCGGTGTTCCCGCCTGTCGCGGTTAACACGAGCATCTGCTCCAGATCGGATAACGGCATGGCGGCTTGCTCGGACCTGTATGCCAGTGGCCCATCGGGAATCTCCGAGCCGACCGAGAACCGTCTGGCACGACGTCCCGCCAGGGCTTCGATCAGTGGGAATCGCACCGCCTCCTCCAGGCCCCTGGGCAGATTCGGTACTTTGTCCAGCAGGAAGCGCCCTCTGGCAGTTGCCTGCGCCCCGGCACTGTTCAGGCCGATGCCCGTCAACAGCGCGCCGGTCCCCAGCATCATCGAGCCGAGCAGCTTGCGACGGGTCATGGAAACCCACGGCGCGGCGAAACTTTTCAATGGCATCGTCGGACCCTCCATTCTCGACCGATTGTCCCGGTCCCCGCTGTGATGATTTGTCTGTGTTGGGATTCTCGCAAGAGGGAATCCCGACCGGCATCGGGAAGGAGCCCATCCCGTGAACACACTTTCCCGCTTGGCAGGGGCACATCTTGACCGCTATCAATACCGACGTCAAATCGTTCCCGTTCGGACAAACTGTCGTTCATAGGTCGGAGGCCTTAGATGAGAAAGCTCGCAGCTATCCTGTATCTCGTAATGACGGCGATTCCGACTGTCGGTAACGCCGACAATGGTTCACTGCCCCGCGAAGAAGTGACAGTCCAGCTCGGTGCTGCGCTGCCCAGCAGTGACCTGTTGAAAAAGAGCGCCGAAACCGGCGTGTACTTCGGCGGCAGCTACCAACACTACCTCACCCCGCGGCTGACCGTCGGATTGCAGGGCGGCTGGAACAAGTTCGGCACAGTCGCAGCAGCCGATACGCCGAGGCGGCATTTGTGACGGAAGACAAACGCAGCGGCCACACCCAGCCGGGTCCCGATTTCATCCGTGCCATCGTGGCCGAGGACACGGCGTCGGGAAAGTACGACGGCCGGGTGGCGACGCGTTTTCCGCCGGAACCCAACGGCTATCTGCACATCGGTCACGCCAAGTCGATCTGCCTGAACTTCGGCGTCGCCGCCGAATTCGGCGGCACGACCAACCTGCGCTTCGACGACACCAACCCGGTCAAGGAAGAGCAGGAATACTTTGAAGCGATCGAAGACGATGTCCGCTGGCTCGGCTTCGACTGGCAGGAGCGTCTCTATCACGCGTCCGACTACTTCGCGCAGCTATATGATTTCGCCGTGGAGTTGATCAAAGACGGCAAGGCGTACGTCGACGATCTCTCGGTCGATCAGATCCGCGAATTTCGCGGGACACTGACTGAGACCGGACGCGAAAGTCCGTACCGCAACCGTTCGGTTGATGAGAATCTCGATTTGTTCGCGCGCATGCGCGCTGGGGAGTTTCCCGATGGTTCACGCGTCCTGCGGGCGAAAATCGACATGGCCTCCGGCAACATCAACATGCGCGACCCGGCGGTCTATCGCATCAAGCACGCCGCGCATCAGCGCACCGGCAATGACTGGTGCATCTATCCGATGTACGACTTCGCGCATTGTCTGTCGGAT
>DASWIS010000004.1 GCA_036397555.1 Candidatus Zixiibacteriota bacterium
TGGATCGTTGAGCGCACCTTCGCTTGGTTGCATCGATTCCGCCGTCTCGTCGTACGCTACGAATTCTACGCCGTCATGTATCTGGCTTTCTTGCATCTGGCTTGCGTCGTCATCGCGCTCAGGAGGTTATGAAACTGATTCTAGAGCCGGTTACGATACCTGACCCCGACTACCCGATTGGGCTGCGTGCGGATGTCTATGTAAATGTCCGCATTAAAGGCTTGACGTCCGAAGTCTTCCATTCAGTCTTCGAGTCAATTGTCTTCTCTGAGATTGAAGAAGTCCTGCCAAGTGACTTCGACGGGTTGGCGATTATAGTGTTTAATTACAGTCTTAGTGATAGACTACCCGTGTTCAACCTCTCGTGGGTATACAGCAGAGTGGCGCTTGTCAAGCGAACGGCAGCAAGCACCGACATTCTGTGGGTTCGCGAACCGGACCTCCGTTCACGGAGACTGATCCTTGGGCTCCAACTTGGAGGTGAAGTGGATCAGGCCACATTCCCCCGGGGTATTGAGCTGCTTGTTCCCTGAAAGAATGTCACTCGGTTCACCGGTGCCTGGCGAAGGACTTGTGTCAAGTAATGTGGGGTACTCCTTTTCTCAGGCCCGGTCCGAGGTCCGGGTCATATATCTCTAGGGGCCGGTTTCGGGCCCGCCCCAAGATTCGGGCGGCTCGCCCCGCTTGCACTCAATGCGAACTCCGTCGTTACTTCTCTGATGTGTCCAGCCCCCCCTTCCCCAAGATCGACCTGAAACAAACCGTCTGCGCCATCGCCACACCGATCGGGCGCGGCGGACTGGGGATTGTCCGCCTCAGCGGCCCCAATGCGGTCGCCATCGCCGATTCTGTCTTTCGCGGAACGGACAGGAAGAAGCTCACCGACCAACCGGGGTACTCAGTTCATCATGGCGTGTTCGTCGACCCGGGATCAGGCGCTCATGTAGATGAGGTGCTCGCGACCGTCTTTCGTGCTCCCAAATCGTTTACCGGCGAGGACAGTGTGGAGTTCTCGGCGCATGGCGGCCCGGTCGTGCTCCGTAGCATGCTCCAGATACTGCTTGCTCAGGGAGCCGACCACGCCGCACCGGGCGAATTCACCCTCCGTGCCTTCCTGAATGGCCGGATCGATCTCACTGAGGCCGAAGGCGTGGCCGACATCATCAACGCCAAAACCGAAGAGGCCGCCGCCGCCGCCTTGAGCCAAATACAAGGCAATATCAAACAAGCTGTTACAGTGCTCCGAAATGAGCTGATTTCGGCGCTGGCCCGCCTCGAAATGGGAATCGACTTCACCGAGGAAGACCTCGACGCGACCGAAGTCGATTCTGTCGGAGCGCGGTTATCAACTGTACGACATCGTGTTACGGAATTACTGTCCGGATACAATCGCGGACGGATTCTTCGCGAAGGATTCACGGTAGTCCTCGCTGGGCCTCCCAACGCCGGCAAATCGACGCTCTTCAATCGATTGGCTCAAGATGAACGGGCGATCGTCACCGAGATTCCCGGCACCACTCGCGATGTCCTGCGCGAATACATCAACATCGAGGGTTGGCCGGTCTGCATCGTCGACACCGCCGGCATCCGTGAGGCGACCGATCTGGTCGAGCGCATCGGCGTAGAACGCTCCGACGCCGCCATCCGTGCGGCCGATGGAGCCATGTGGATCATTGACCATGCCTTAGACTGGTCCAGCCAAAAACCGCCATCGGTCTTTGCTACGATGACCATCCCCTGGCTGATCACAGTCAACAAGCTCGACTGCGCGGACGATCCCGATGCGGCAGTACGGGAGATCGCAGCCCATCACGCCCCGACCTTCAATCCACCGCCGGCCGTGCTCGGCCTGTCGGCCAAAACAGGGGAGGGGCTGGAATCGCTGGCGCGTGTCCTCAAGAGCTGGATCGAGGCGGTCGGACTGCCGGACAAATCGGTCTCGATCGCGATCAACGACCGCCACCGCGCCGCACTCGACCGCGCCGGAGCCGCGCTGGATCGCGCCATCGAATCGCTCAAGTCCACCGGCCAACTCGAACTCGCCGCCTTCGATGCCAAATCCGCGGCCGACGCCCTGGGCGAAGTCATCGGCACTACCACCACCGAGGAAATCCTCGCCGAGATTTTTTCGAACTTCTGTGTCGGAAAATAAGGCGGCGATTTCCCCCGTTCGAAACCCGAACCACGCCCGCAGAGACGCAGGGGTCAGGCAGCAGTTTGTAGGGGCACCCATTCGCTTCGCTCAGGACAAGCGGCGTGCCGTGCCCGACCCCCTACCGTCGTCGCCCCACCCAATCGACACCCGCATCAATGGCCGACCGCAGCCGATCCGACAACTGCGCCGTGTGATGCGCAATGTGCCGTATCGCGACAATCTGGTGCTCGAGTTTGGAGATCGGATACCAACTGAATCCGCTGTCGGCGCTGGTTAGATCGAGCGCGTCGATGGATTCGTCGACCATGTCGTCGCAGACCCGCCAGTACTCGAGCATCTCCTGTTTGCTGTATGGTTTCCCGGTCTGTGGCCGAAGGTCCTCTCCTGAGGGCGGACGGTGCGCCGGTTCGGTCAACTCCTGAATGTCCGGCGGCGCGGGCATGTCATCCATGTCCTGAATCCCGGTCTGATGCTTGTCCCACGCGACAAACCCGGCCGCGTGCGTGCGGCTGTACAGATGAACAAAATAGAGCGTGTGGTACACCACCCGCCAATAGGGATTGGTATACTCGGTGCTGACCCATAGATCGTCGGGGCACTGCTCGATGGCTGATTTCAGCATCGTCAGACAGGCATGGTACTGGTCCTTGAGGATCGTGCGGAGCGCCGGAACTGTGACGGCACCCGCTGTATCCGACTCTGGCATCAATGTACTCCCGTTTTGCGCGGTCCCATCCACTGACACAATCGTGAAGAACGAAACTCAATCGCACGCCGAGTTGGGTATCACATTTCCACCGGCTCAAACTCCGCAAACATCTGTCCGGCCTCGGCTAAGTTCGTCAGCTTCTCGTCGTCGCAGACAGCGTCGAACCGTGCCCAGAGCTTGTGCACTTCGGGATTCCGATGCGCCTGCTCGATCGCCTCGCGCGACTTCCATTCGAACACTTCAAGGATTGTCCCATCGGCTGCGCGCATGACATGCGCCGGACGCCCGGTGATCAATCCTTGCGTACGCAGCACCGGCATGTGCTCGGCGACCACCTTCTCCAACTCGAATTCTTTCCCCGGCTTCGGGCGATAGCACGCGATGACGAACCGTCCCATGGAAACCTCGCGTTCCTTCAACCGCAGACTGTCATTCTGAGCCCCGTTATCCAGTCCCGTCGAAGACGGGACTGGATAACGGGGCGAAGAATCTGCTTTTGACATCCTCGGTCGCATTTTGACAAACCTTCCTCAGTAAGAACAGTACCATGAACCGATGAAGGCAATGGGGGGATGACGGGCTGACACAATGCGGCGGTTAAGCCAAAGCGAGGCGGGAATGAAAATCAAAATCCTTATGTGCAACTGCCGCGGGCTGGATGCGGCGTTCAACCGTCTCGACACCCGGACATTGACCTCCGATGTCTCCGAGGAACTGGCCATCGACTACACGATTCTCCATCCCGAGCTCTGCGGTGACAGCGGTCGCGCCGCCTTCGCCGAGGCGTTGCACGACTGGGACCGCGATACCTACATCATCTGCGGTGCCTGTGCGCCGGAGATCCAGTTGGGCTTTGTCACGGAATTGGCCCGCGAACGCGGCATCCCCTACGACCACATAGTCCCGGTCGACATCCGTTCGGCCGACAACGAACACATCGTCAACCGCCTGCGTCAATCGGTCGAAGCGATCATCGGCATCGAGCCAGCGCCGTAATATCCGCACTTCGCTTGTGTTCTCGTAGGGCACGGCGTGCCGTGCCCTCATCGTTTGCTTATCTAAGTAGCCCCGCTTGGTGGCGGCTTTCGTCACAATCGGCAGGCACTGACATTACCGCGTCACACACACCGCGTTCTTCCCATCCGCCGACATGACATGGACGCGCGACTGGGGCCAGCCGCCACTGATGTAAACGATTTTCTTCCCATCCGGCGACCAGCGCGCGTAGAACGAATCCTCGATCACCCGCTTGATCTCCGAACCGTCGGCATTCATGACGAACACGCCCTCGTGCCCATCCGCTCCGCTGCGCGCGAAGATGATCTGCTTGCCGTCGGGCGACCAGCCGGGAAAGATGTTGTGCCCCTGGCGGGTCAACTGGGTCAAACCGGTGCCGTCGGGATGGACCGTGTAGAGATGATCCGTCTTGCCGTCTGAGAGGTTGGAATAAAAGAGAATGAGCCGGCCATCGGGCGACCAGACCGGATTCCAGTGCTCAGCGGCCGTGTCCGGGACCAATTGCGCTTCGGAACCATCGGCATCCATCACATAAAGTCGCCGCAGGCCGTCGACTTTGCGCGTGAAGGCGATCTGCCTGCCGTCGGGCGACCACGACGGTGCGTTGCACTCCCATGACGTGTCGGTCAGACACTGCGTCGTGCCGCTGTCCAGATGCGTGACGCAGATTCTTGTCACACCACTTTGCTTGGATGCATAGCCGACCCGTCTCCCGTCGCGCGACCATGTTGTCCAGTAATCGGTGAGCGGATTGTCGGTCAATTTCCTCCGCCCGGTGGCGTCGGAGTTCATCACGACGATGTCGTATTGCCCGTGCTGAAATACCGACATCGCCAGCCGCTTCCCATCCGGCGACCAGGTGACATCCTGATAGAAGGCGGTGTCTGTGCTCGCCGTGTCCGATAAGTGCGATTCTTGCGCTGTCGCGGAGCGTGCGAATAGCGAGACACTCAGGAGCAAGGCGAAGGATTTCATCATTGGGTGCCCAGATCCTTCAGTGAAATGTGAATGCATCACCTCAGACAGCGGATCGTCTGAACATTATCGCGGCGAATATACCAGCCGCACCACGCGATCACCCTCATAATCGGACAGCACAATCGGGATATCGCCGCGATGATTGAAGGCGCGACGATATGCCTCGGCGATCGGACGCAGGTCGAATCGGAGTGCCGGTTGAAGCAATGCGTCGCACATGTCGCCGGGATCGTCGTGGCGGATGTAGAGTGATACGGTGCCCGGACGTGTTTGCATCAGCGTCGATGGGGTCATGAACGCACTGTACACATGGCGGATGCAGCCGCCGCCATGACGGATCATCACCTGCAGTTCCGATCCGCTGATGCGCGCATCGAGCAGATCGAACCGCGCCGCGCGCAGTAACCGGTACGGCGTATTCGTAATCACCACCGGCTTGACCAACGGCAGGTCGCAGTACGCGCAGAGCGCGGCCCCATGCTCGAGATGGTTGAGCATCGCGACAAGGTCGACGATGTCGATGTGCCCGTCGCAATTGAGGTCGACGCGGTCGGCGGATATCGGCAACGGCCCCTGGTAAAGAATGTAGTCGATCAGTAGCCGCAGATCATCGCGGTCGACATCGCCGTCGCAGTCCTGATCGCCCTGCGGCGCGACGCGAAACGTGTCGACGAATTCGCGCGGCGGCTGCGGGGGCATCGTCGCAAGAGGATTGTCGGCTGTGACGAAAAAATGCACGATGTACTCGCCGTCGTCCAGATCGGTCAACGACTCTTCGATCCGAAACGGCACGAGCACCTGGATGCACTCGACGCTCGGATCGTACTCGGTGCGAATAAACACACCGATGCTGTACGCATCGATGACTGTTGCGGTCACCACCGGCTCGCTCCAGCAGGGGTTCGGCAACTCCCCGCGCAGCCACAACCGCACCGTGTCGCAGCTCAACGGACAATCGGGAATGACGTCGTGTGCGATGGAAAACGGGATCTCGGAATCCTGTGCAAGCGACGCTCGAACGGGCGCGAACAGGACAATGAGAATCAGCAATGATCGGAGCGTACTCATGGCGGCGACCCGGCGCGGATGCGCTGCGCTGCCCACCAGCGGCGCGCCGTCCCTCATCACCGCTATTACCGCGCACGGCAGCCGATATTCCAGGTGGATGCACAATCAGGCAAACTGGGATTTCGTTGCCCGCGCCCGGCTTGTATACTTGGCAAGCCCGCACCTTGGACATAAGGCCCTGCGGTTTTATAGATGAGAGAGCGAATCATCGTCATCGGCGGCGGACACGCCGGCATTGAGGCGGCCTCAGCCGCAGCGCGGATGGGCGCGCAGGTGCTCTTCATCACACGCGATCCGGGCGCCATCGGACGGATGTCGTGCAATCCGGCCATCGGCGGCATCGGTAAAGGCCAGATTGTCCGTGAGATCGATGCGCTTGGCGGACGCATGGGGAATTTGGCAGACCGCGCAGGGATTCAGTTCAAAGTACTCAATCGCCGCAAAGGTCCAGCCGTTCAGTCATCCCGCTGCCAATGTGACAGATTATCGTACCAGAATGCCGCAATTGAAGTAATCGAGAGCACGCCTTCAATCACGGTCGTACCTGACGGAATCTCCCGGCTGGTCATCAACGGAGACCGCATCGACGGTGTTGTCGGGACGTCTGGACAATTATATGGAACACAATGTGTTATACTATGTGCGGGAACGTTCTTGGAAGCCATCACGCATGTCGGCCCAAAGACAAGACCTGCCGGACGTGTCGGTGAGCCGCCGTCGCATGGACTGTCTGGTCAATTACGAGACCTGGGATTCGAGGTTGGTCGTCTGAAAACTGGCACACCACCGCGTCTTGATGGGAAGACTATTGATTACTCACAATGTGCGGTCCAACCGGGAGATGATCCGCCAGCAGGATTCTCGCGCATGTCGCCAGTGTCGATCGGCAACAAGTCAGTATGCTGGCTGACATACACGACTGCGGAGACGCACGCGCTGATCGGCGAGAACATCAAACACTCCCCGCTCTTCAATGGCCAGATCACCGGAATCGGGCCGCGCTATTGTCCCTCGATCGAGGACAAAGTTGTCAAGTTCGCCGAAAAACCCCGTCATCAACTCTTCCTCGAGCCGGAAGGGCTCAAAACATCGGACATATACATCAATGGCTTCTCGACATCGCTGCCGGCAGTTATCCAACTTGCCGCCTTGCGAACCATTCCTGCGCTGAGCCGAGTCGAGATGACACGCCCGGGATATGCGGTCGAGTACGACTACTTTCCGCCGACACAGTTGAAACCGACATTGGAGACCAAGCCGATTCGAGGCCTCTTTTTCGCCGGTCAGATCAATGGCACGTCTGGGTATGAAGAAGCTGCGGGACAAGGGCTTATCGCAGGAATTAATGCGGTTCTGTCGTGCCGTGGCCAGGCACCCTTCGTGCTCGGTCGCGATGAAGCGTACATCGGCGTGATGATCGACGATCTGGTCACAGTCGGAGTCGATGAACCTTACCGCATGTTCACTTCCCGCGCCGAGCATCGCTTGCATCTTCGTGAGGATAACGCCGAACGACGACTCTCAGGGTATGGACAGCGGCTTGGATTAGTCGCCGATGTTGTGTTTGCTCGGCTACGGCACCGTTGGGAAGAAATCGACCGGATGATCGAATCGTTCGGTCGGACAAACATCCCGACCCGTGAGCTCCCATTCGAGGGGCTGCGCAGGCAGGGCAGCGCGACGGCCGCCCAGATCCTGCGAATCCCTGGAGTCGATATGAGCGACTTGCATCGCTTCGATCCGACAATACCTCCTGTCGACCCCGCCATCGTTGAGGCGATCACCATTGCCATCAAGTACGGCGGATATATCGAGCGTCAGACCCGCCAGATCGAGCAGTTCCGACACCTGGAGGGTATGCGCGTTCCCGAATCTCTGATTTTTCGGTCGCTGCCCGGATTGAGACGTGAGTCGGTCGAAAAGTTCGAGCGTGTCCGCCCCACTACAGTTGGGCAGGCATCGCGCATCCCCGGCATCACTTCGGCCGATGTCAGTCTGCTGATGATCCACATCAAAGCGGGCAGCGGCAGATCGAAATCCCGCAGTGTTTCACGTGAAACACCGTCATGATGACGGCACCCCGGACGAGGAAATCCTCATGGTAAATCGATTTATCTTATTGTCGATTAGTGTCTTTCATCATACACATTTCACATGAAACTGTCATCTGACTTAGTTTCGCGCCTGGCTGGCATCCCCCCCGCCTCAGCGGGGACTCTGGATCGATTGAATCAGTACAGTGCGCTCGTCCAACATGAAAACTCACTGATCAATCTCGTCTCTCGCGCAGGCGATGTCGAAACGGAGATCGACGATCAGATCGCCATTTCCATCGCCGCACACCCGTTGATCCCACGCGATCGACCATTGCACTGGCTCGACATCGGCTCGGGCGGCGGATTCCCTGCCATTCCCCTGGCCATCCTCCGCCCGTCGGACTCATTCATACTCATCGAGTCTGTCGCCAAGAAGGCATTCTTTCTGGAGCGGGCGGTCGAACGGCTCGAGCTGCTGAACATCAGAATCGTCAATCAGCGCGCCGAGGATTTCTTAGACGAGGTGTTTAAGACTGAGCTTCCCTGGAATGTCATTTCAATCAAGGCGGTCACCGGCTGGGATGAGACATTCGCTTGGGCGAGACAGTCACTGCCGTCCGGGGGGATGTTGCTCACATTCAAGGCGCTCGGCGATGTGCCGGAGACATTCGATGGCGAGCGTGATTTTGAACTCATTACAGATCAATCTATTAACGACGTAATGCCTCGTATCACGGCTCGCATTCTCATCTATCAAAAGAAGTGACATCGTATTCTCTTGACTCATAATGAGTAATCAGAGTTTATCTTTCACTTGATGCACAATTTGTTGCCGAATCGCCGCATCATCGCCGTCGCCAACCAAAAAGGCGGTGTCGGCAAGACCACAACTGCGGTCAACCTCGCGGCCTGCATGGCCTTGTCCGGACGGCGCACATTGATGATCGATCTGGATCCGCAAGCCAACTCCACTTCGTTTTTAGGAGTCGACAAGAAAGATGTCACCACCTCGACCTATGAGGTCTTAGTCGGCGGCCTCACGATCAAGGCGGCGCGTAAACAAATCGGTGTCGAACTTCTCGATCTGGTGCCGTCGGCGATCCGATTGGTGGGAGCCGAAATCGAACTGCTCGGCATGACCGATCGCGAACAGATTCTTCGCAATGCCATTAACGACAATGGCTTGCCGCATTATGATTTCGTCATCATCGACTGCCCGCCATCATTGAACATGCTCACCATCAATGCACTGGTGGCGGCGAAGTCGGTACTGATTCCGTTGCAGTGCGAATACTTCGCGATGGAAGGATTGGGGCTGCTCATGGAAACGATCGGACGCGTGCAGAACTCGCTCAATCCGGAACTTGCCATCGAAGGTGTGCTGCTGACCATGTACGACGGCCGCCTCAATCTCTCGCGCCAGGTCGAAGCCGAGGCGCGCCGTTTCTTCGCAGACAAAGTCTACCGCACTGTGATCCAACGCAACGTGCGTCTCTCTGAAGCGCCGGGATTCGGCAAACCGATCGTGCTGTACGATGTGCACTCAGTCGGCGCGGAAAACTATCAGTCGTTTGCACAGGAGGTCATCGCCTCATGAATCGTCTCGCCCTCGGACGCGGTCTGGATGCGCTCATTCCTGCGACGACACCGGCTGTGACGTCGTCACAATCGGTGCGGCAGTTGCCGTTGGACTCTATCGTGCCCAATCCGGGACAACCGCGCACGCAATTCGACGAGGACAAACTGCGCGAACTCGCCGATTCGATTCGCGCGCACGGTGTCTTGCAGCCGGTATTGGTCAGACCGCTCAGTGACGGACACTACCAACTGATCGCCGGGCAGCGTCGCTGGAGCGCCGCGAAACACTCGGGGCTTTCGACAATCCCGGCGATCGTCATCGACAATGCGACCGATGCACAGCAGATGGAGTGGGCGTTAATCGAGAACCTGCAACGCGAAGATTTGAATCCGCTCGATGAAGCGGCGGGATACAAACGGCTCGCCGAGTTGTTCGGTTACACGCAGGAGATCATCGCGCAAAAAGTCGGCAAGGATCGCTCGACTGTCTCCAACATGTTGCGGCTGTTGTCCCTGCCCCAGGCGGTGCGCGACAAACTTGCCGCCGGCAAACTCACCGCCGGACATGCGCGCGCATTGTTGGGCATCGAACGTGAAGCGCTACAGATTCGTCTGGCCGACCGCATTGTCTCGCAGAGTCTCTCGGTGCGTCGCACCGAGGAAATCGTCTACGGCCAGCCCAAACGCGCTGTTTCACGCGCCGTGAAACGTTCCCCCGAACTCGATTCCGTCGAACGCAAACTGCGACTCAAGCTCGGCGCAACGGTGCACATCGTCGAATCGAAGAAACGCGGCCGCATCATCATCGACTACTACGGCCACGAGGATCTGAACCGGGTGCTGGGGATATTCGGAGTAATCTGAGTGCGGCGGATGCCCCGGACGTCCGCCCAAGTCTCCATCGTAACCGGCACCAAGTTGCAGTCGCATACGGGAGAGTTGCGCCTTGGAGATTCCTCACCCCGCAGTCCCACTCGCCACAGGCGAGTGGGACTACGAGGATTCGGAATGACATTGGTTGATTCTACTGCCGTCCAAAAAGGATGCATGAGAGCGGGGACTTCATTCCTGTGCAAGAGGCATTCGACAGAGCCAGGGATGTCATTCCGAACTCCGAATCCCGCACCGGCAGTGCGGGCCTCGGGGGATTCGGAATGACATTGATTGTGGCTTCGATTCCATAGTTGAATCCTCAAAGAGGAGCTGTCATTCCGAATCCCTGCGACGCCGACCGAAGGGAGGCGAAGTAGGGTGAGGAATCTCTAACGCGACGGTGCTACGCAAGAGAACGAAGCAGATGCCTTACTGGGTCTACATCATGACGAACATATCGGGTACGCTGTACACGGGCGTCACGAACGATCTGACGCGACGTCTGCACCAACACCGGACCGGCAGCGGATCACGGTTCGCATCGCAGTATCACATTGATAAGCTCGTGTACTGCGAGGAGACCGGGAATGTGCTTGATGCGATTGCGAGGGAGAAAGAGATCAAATCATGGCGACGGGAGAAGAAAGTTCGGCTGATTAATTCCGTGAATCCCAAATGGGAGGACCTGGTACCGTAACAGTTGTGACTTGGAGATTCCTCACACTCCCCCGTACTTCGTACGGGGTCGGTTCGGAATGACATTGCTGTTATGTGCTTCGGATTTGAAATAGTCGGCGAGCTATCTGTGTCATTCCGAAGCCCTGAGACTCACGCCGCAGGCGTGAAGCGAAGGGTGAGGAATCTCCAAAGCGACGCCGAACTGACGCGCGCGATGCAGCAACACGCGAACCTTACTTGCCGACAAAGATCGTCAACCCGGCCCGGATCGTGATCCATTGCGCGTCGCCCTGGACCTTTTCCGTATCTGTATCGCCGCCGAATTCGAGCTCGACATCTTTGTCGTCTGTCATCAGGTGCGTGATCTGCCCCTCGACGAACCCGCCGACCTGCTCGGAGAACATGTGCAGCACGCCAATCGCCCCTTCGATGCCTAACGCGTTGTCGACCGTCGCCTTGATGTCGGCGGTCTCACCTTTGGCCGTGGCATCGCCGGAGAGTTTCTGTTTGCCGATCATGGCGCCGGCGCGAACATTAAGGATGGGTCTTTCCGCCTGTCGCGAAGAGCCATTTGAGATAGGCGCCAAAGTCGATGACGGTCTGGTTCAGATCGTAGGATACTCCGGGATCGGGGTTCACGAACATTTCATCGACACCGAAGCGGTTGTAGTTGACACGACCGCCGACCGCAAGGTTCCCGGCGATGAAAAACTCGGCAGCGCCCCCGGCGTTAAACCCGGTCTCCGCGCCCTTGGCTTTCTCATTCTCGGGGTCAGCGTCGGCCATATCGCCGATGGGAATGGCACCTCCGCCGTACGGCGATATCGCCAACTTCCCCTTCATCATGATCGCGTGGCTCGGCTGCGTCACCAGAAGCGCAACACCAAACACCATGGTCAGGATTGTTGCCTTTCGCATGAACCCTCCTTGGTTCTCGCCCGTCACCGGGCGATAGACGAGTATACAGACCGGGAGCCGAACGCTCAAGAGCCGGATGCGGGTGCGCCGACGGGCGGCGCAATGATCTCCGGCCGGTTCCAGAAGATGTAATCGGTGCTGGTGGTCTCGCCGCCGAGCTGGCGGACCAGCTCGACAATCTGCCCACGGTGATACCACGCATGTCCGGACACCTGGGTCAGGATCAACTCGACAGGCCAACGCCGATATTGGCCGTCATTCCCTTCCCATTCCAGGGGCTTGGCCAAACCAGCGTCGTCGAGCCCCGACATGTACTTCACCCACGCCTTCTCGGTGACGGCGACCATGCCGGGGAGATCCTCGAGTTTCGTCCCCTCACTATCCCAGCCCTCCTCGCCGGGCCAGTGACCCAGGCGGTACAGCCACATTCGACGCGCCAGAACCAGGTGTGCCATCAGGTTGAGCGCGCGCTGAAACTCGGGTGTGGCGCGCTTATTCGCGGTAACAGAGTTCAACATCGTGAGCGTCTTGGCGTTACAGTCGCGTTCGTGGTCGTACCAATTGCGGAAACGGTCGATCATGGTCGTCATCGTGTCCTCCCGATCTGCCAAACGAAAAAATCCGACATCCGTGGCGCGAATGGCAATCACTTCAGAACGCCCACACACGGAAGGAGCGCAACACGCCTCCCTTGCGCAATCAGACACAACAGGTTATATTGCATCCGTAGGTTCCTGCCGTATCTGTCCATAGGTCTGTCCAATCACAAGGAGTGGTATGTCCATGAGTGGTGTAACAGCAGTTTCTGAGAACGGCCTCATCCCCCGTCTCGGCGATGTGGCCCCCGATTTCACCGCGCAGACCACGCACGGCGAAGTCAAGTTTCATGAATGGCAGGGCGACAAGTGGGTGATTCTCTTCTCGCACCCGGCCGACTTCACGCCGGTCTGCTCGACCGAACTGACCGCGTTCGCCAAGCGCTATGACGAATTCGAGAAACGCGGCGCCAAGCTGATCGGCATCTCGATCGACTCGATCCATGCCCACTTGGCCTGGACACAAAACCTCGAAAGAATCCTGCAGACGAAGATCCCGTATCCGCTGATCGCCGATCTGAACACCGCGGTCGCCCAGAAATACGGGATGATCCATCCGGGGGCATCCGAGACCGTGACAGTCCGAACCCTGTTTGTAATCGACCCGAACAAAAAGGTCCGGGCGCTGATCTACTATCCGCTCAATGTCGGGCGCAGTGTCGATGAGGTGCTCCGCCTGCTGACGGCGCTGCAGACCGCCGACACCAAGGGAGTCGCGCTGCCGGTTGACTGGAAACCGGGCGACAAAGTCATTGTGCCCCCACCCAAGACCGAGGCCGACGTGCAGGATCGGCTGAGTGGGAAGTACGAAAAGATCGATTTCTACCTGTGCAAGAAGGAGCTGGTCTGATCGGAGAATGGCCCTGAGTGTGCTGAGCCCGTCTTATTTAGCTGTATCATGATAAGACACGGTAATACAACGTGATAACAGATATTATCGGCCCGTCGCGGCGGGCCTTTCTGTCTGTGGTCAGTCCGGAGCATGCCCCAAAATCGGCGTCGCGGTTATCAAGGCCACCCACGACTCTTTTGAGTGATTGTATCGCGGGTTAAAGAGGTTCAGTAAGCGGTCGGCGATGCTTGGTTCGATGTGCTTGATGATCTCGACCTCTCCAAAGTGCTCCCGGAGCATCTCGACATGCACATCAGGGTTTCCCCGGGAAAAGATCACGGCATAGTTGATGCCGGAGATCGGTTCCGGGAGCATGCCGAGTGCCCGCAGCCGCAAAGTATCGAGCTGTGCGGTGCTCCGAACCGGGTAGACTATCGGGCGTGGGGTCCGGTGGGCCCCATCGAGGTAGTATTCCGGCAGACGGGTGGCTCGTTCGGTGTAGTCGGCGATGATCCCTGTGGCGTCACCTCTCTCATATATATAGGTGAGCGACTCGATCCGTGATTTCTGACTGTAGTTGAGACAGGCGAGGATCAAAAGCGGCAGGTTGACCGCCCAGTACCAGCGCCATCCCCAGTTGATGCAGCGACGAAACCGTTCGCTGCCTCCATCGCTCCACCAATGCAGCCCGCACACACCCATCACCGCCACGGCAGCGAAGATGGGCAACAGGAAGCGCTCCTGCTTGCCGGGGATCAGCGAATGGATGATGATGAATGCGAAGACAGCCCACGCGAGGACTCCCAAACGCCGCGCGAATCGGACCATCGCCGCTCCGAACAAGATCGAAAACGGCGGGATGAAGACGCCCAACAGCAAGAGCACATATCGATACCACGGCCCGACGACATAGTTGTGGGAGCGTTCGATGTTGTGCCCGAGACTCTTCCATAATGATCCCAGAAACACCCCATGCCATGACCAATCCCAGAATCCCTGCAACACGGCTGGAATAAGCGAACCTGCAACAACGAGAATCAGCCCCCGCCATTGTCGAGCGAACATCAGGTACAGACCGATGCCGACCATCGCGCTGCCGACCTGCCAGCGGATGACGAACGCCAGCCCGCCGCACAGTCCCGCCAGCAACCAATGCTTGGTCGACGATCCTTGCGTGCGCTCGGCCCGTACGATTTGGTAGAGCGCACAGAGCAAGAACGGCATCGCAACGACTTCGATCAGATTGCGGACGGAGGCGTACGGCATGATGAATGCCGCGGCAACAATCAGCCCGGCATTCCACGCGGCACGCTCCCCTGCGAGCGACTTCGCGAGGCGGTACGCGAGCGCGATGGTCCACAGCGAAGTCAGTCCGTGCACCAGACGGATGATGAACATCACCGTCTCGGGATGCACGATGCCGATCTGCTGCAGGCCGCTCATTAAGAGCCAGTTGGCGCCGGGATACGCAAGCGAGCGATAAAACAACTCGCCGCCGGGCAGACCGGGGTTGTTGCCGCGCATCCACTCCGCCGCCATCTCGATCACCTGAAAGTGATCGTCGGAGCCCATGTACCCGCCGGAGTAGATCGACGCGATGACGCGCAGGATCAACCCGGCGAGCAGAAGTGTCAAAAACGGGTGTTGTTCCTTAAGCAGTTGCGTTCGTTGTCGCACGGGGCAGTATCATTGGTGCAAGCCGTTCTGCCAAGCGGCAAGAGAGACGGCTGTGTCGTCAACAACCCGCTTTGTGCCACTGACCTTGGTCGGTGCAGTAGCCGCTACAAGTGTGTCGGGCACACAACTACTCACACCGGGCACCCAGCAGAGCCGTGGGCCACCCGTCAGCAGGATATTGGCAAGTTTCCAGAAAAAGCCCTTGACAAGGCCACAGAAGAGAAGAATAGATTTAAGAAACAAGGCGAGATCATTGAATGAGCAGACAGGCATCATTCGCTCAGCTCACACTCTGTGTTACGCTGATCACCACACTGGCTGTGGTCTGTTCGTGTGCAATGTATGGGTGCACCCATCCGAATCAATATGACACATTCGTACGCATATCCGGAAGGGTTGTGGACGTAGAGTCCAGTCAGGGCATTGACTCTGTAATCGTATCCATTGACGACACGACTACATACAGCACTCAGAATCATACAAAGCCCGACGGTTCATTCTTTTTGGATGTGTTTCCATTTGATTCCGGCGCGATATACGCCCGGAAAGCCGGCTATCACACAGCGACGACAATAATCCGAGATGGAAGTCATGACGTAGACGATTTACTGATATCACTGATCGCGTCTAAGCCACCAAACGGAGCGTCAAATGTATCGCGTCACGTTAGCGCTCGCTCTCTGCGTGTCGCTCCACTCCATCGCTAATGCCGTTTGGAGTGATCGCGTACTCGTCATGCTCGAAACCAATGCCTCAACTCAGGAGGAATTCTTAAACCAAAAAGACTCGCTTAGTCTGGTCGGGTTCGCCCCACGGCATGTGTTCCCGCCGAACATCATGATTGGTACGATGTCGCGG
The DNA here is from genome assembly GCA_036397555.1 of Candidatus Zixiibacteriota bacterium. Lineage (NCBI taxonomy): Bacteria > Pseudomonadati > Candidatus Zixiibacteriota > Candidatus Zixiibacteriota bacterium. Next base: position 15,974 of record DASWIS010000004.1, read on the forward strand.
CAGTTTCTCCCCCGTCTCGACACGAGCGAACTCGTCACTTCATTTGTGTCCTCGAATCGCAGACGAGGCGACAATCTGACCCAATTCCCTGTGTACGCTAGCCATGTCTATGAGCAGCTCACGGACCGAAGCAGGCGGCGTTCGGCTCGAATCAACTCTATGCCCGGACTGCTAGAACCTCCATCATGCTTACCTGATGATCCCCCGTTTTCGTTGACACTCGTTTAGATAGATTCCAGCAACAAGCGTTCCTCAAATTCAACCGGACTGAGATCGTCCAGGCTGGTGTGCATGCGTTCGCGGTTGTACCAGCCCTCGATCCACTGCACGATGG
>DASWIS010000005.1 GCA_036397555.1 Candidatus Zixiibacteriota bacterium
TGGATCGTTGAGCGCACCTTCGCTTGGTTGCATCGATTCCGCCGTCTCGTCGTACGCTACGAATTCTACGCCGTCATGTATCTGGCTTTCTTGCATCTGGCTTGCGTCGTCATCGCGCTCAGGAGGTTATGAAACTGATTCAAGCTAAGTACCCGTGGGGCGACACGCAAGACGCTTCATCCGAATCAGTCGGTTGAGGCCGAGGGGCTCACCCCAGGATTGAGCCGTCGCATCGTTGCGAGAACCAGAGTATCAGTCGCTGGTGAGCGCAATGATCTTGTCCAGGCCGGCGTAGTGAAAGACCTGACGGACATGCTGATTGACATGGGTCATCGACAGGGTGGCGCCGGACTCGTCGAGTCGTTTGTACGTGGCGAGGATGACACCGATCCCGGCGCTTGAGATGTAGTCGAGTTTGCGGCAGTCCAACGTTGTATGACCACTGACATTATCCAACACCGCCTCGGCCTTCTCCGCCTGCGAGGCGTCGAATCGACCCGACAAGACAACGGTTGATGGGTCAGTTGCGGCGATCTCAAACATTGGCAGTCCCCAGATGCTTGATCAGTGTAATCCGGCATGTCCGGTTGTCATACTCGTAGATGAAATCGTCCATCATCTCTTTGATAAAATGAACGCCAAGGCCGCCGGGCCGACGATCGGCAATCGGACGCCCCGTATCCACCGGGGGGCGACTGGTCGGATCGTATCGTTCGACATCCCGGTCGATCAGGCACGCGCGCACGATGTTTTCATCGACGGAGAGTTGTACGGTAATGTCGTAGGATGACTCCCTGTTGTGGCGGACGTAATTGACGAAGACCTCTTCGATCGCCAGTTGAAATTGTTGGGTCAGTTCGGTACTCAGCCGGCTTTCGGCAGCAAACTGTGCGACAAATTCGCCGACGGACGCGAGCGACTCAACAACCTTGGCAAAATGCTGTTCCATCGTCGCGCTCTGGGCCACCGCGTGCGCGACCGATCAGGCGCGATCGGTCGCCCGGAAAAGCAATCATCGGCGACCTGTGCCGGGAATCAATGCCGCATTTGACGACAGTGTCCGCACAGGTGTCTGTGCCAGTCCTTGTCGTATTCGGCGCAAGGCGCCGACATTGTGATCGGGTGGGATGGACCGAACACACGCCGCCCGATCCGCGTGACGAGTACAACCGATCGGCTACAATTCCCTTCTGCGTCGCAGGGTCGGCGCCTCGGTTCATTGAAGCGACCTCATAATTCTGAGCCGACGTCGCCTGTTGCTGCCCGCCGCGCGCCTTTGTCGAAGAACCCGCCCGGTAGGGATGGGGCGCAGAGGCGTCACTTGGGGGCGGGTGAGCCCGGATTTCCGGGATATGAAACAGACGGAGGATCCAAACGGACAAATGGATCGGCAGTTGGCAGGGAGAAAGCGGTCATTGACGGTGCACAGCGTCGCCAGGCGGCTGGGACACAAGCGATGCCGGACGATGAATGATCGTGCATTGCGCGGATGCCGGAGTGGGTCATCGAAGCCGGCATCATGGGCGCCGGACGATCACCGGGGTGTTGCACGACGGCGAGGCATCGATGCCTAATCGGACTATGTCGGTTCATTAATGGACATTTCAGCGGCGCGGTCACGGTGGCATGAACATGTTGTGCGACTTGTCGTTTGACAGTGGCGCCGTGGATATTCGAATTCCGCAATCAACATTATGTAGATTCACTACATCGGTGTGCGGATCCAGCGGATGCTGGTTTTTGTCAAATTTGGGCAATTCGGCTTGACTCCCGAAATCGGCAGGTCTATGGTGACCGCGATCGATTTCTTGATCACCGGACTCATCGCCCGCACTCCGCATGGGTCGAGTTCTGTTACTATTCTTTTGTTGGCAGACGTCACTTCGCTCGTGGTCGGCATCATTACCAACTTTGTGTGGTGGAGCACTGTGTCTCCGCTGAATCGAGGGAGGACAATGGTGCCCATGCCTGAGAGGAGAAAGGCAATTCATATTAGTGACATTACTATTCCGACTTGATGTGCCAAAGCTCATCACCGACGGCCATTTGACAAATCAGGAGAATCACTCAGAGCGCGTGCGATTCTGCGGGCTCATCATCACATCTCACTTCTGGGAGGAAGTATGAACAGAGCGAAGCGAGTCTCAAAAGTACCGGCCATGGTCGCACTGGCGGCGATCGCGCTGTTGTCGACCGCCGTGGCAGCACAAGCAGCTGTCTCAAACTTGGTATTCGGCCCGCCGTACGCCGCCGCATCATCGGCCGATCATGGTACGGCACAACAGTTTACGGGCGCGGGGTCGTGGTCGAAGACCTACCCGGCGCCGAAGCTTGAGATGTACATCGACCCGCTGGCCCAATTCGGCCAGAGCTTTACGATCGGCGAAATCGCCAATATCACCTACCACACGGTCAACGACGGCACCAATCCCAGCGGCGTCGATTTCTACCTGTTGATCTACACTCTGCCCTATGTCGGCGGTGATGCGTCGTGGTATGGCAATCGGCTCAATGCCGAGCCGCTGTATTCCAACAGCTATGTCGCCCCGTCGGCCTGGGTCTGGAACACCTGGAACACTGATGCGGGTACGAACCAACTGACCTACTTTGATGCCAACCACTGCGGCAACTTCGGCTTCTACGGCGGACCGACGCTTCAGGACATCGCCGCTGGTGACATTACTTGGTCATCGTATCCCGGAGCTGGGGTCGGAGCCGATCCGACCCCGATCGATTATTCCTCGCAGACAGTGCTCTATCTGAACATCTCGACCGGCAGCGGCTGGTCGTCCTTCAACGGGCATGTCGATGCGCTCGAGATTCACCTGACGACCGGTGACTCATTCCTCATTGATCTGGAAAGCAGCACCGACCCTGTCTATGTCGATGACGACTGGGCAGGAACGGCGCCCGGTGTCGAGGTCGAGTCGGGCAAGTTCTTCGGCTACAATGCCTTTGCTACGGTCCAGGACGGCGTCGACAACGTGGCTAACAGCACCGTCTATGTCGCCGATGGCACCTACGAAGAACAAGTCGTCATCACCGAGGATCTCGACCTGATCGGTTCGGGACCGGGCACGGTCATTCTGTCACCGACCTCGCTGTCGTCGAGTTTTTCCTCAGGAGTGAACAACTTCCCCATCGTCATGATCGAAGGCGCGGATAACGTGTCCGTGCAGAATCTGGTGGTGGACGGCGCCGGGCGCGGCAACGGCAATTACCGCTTCGTCGGTATCGGCTTTCACAACGCCGGCGGCCTGGTCGATCTGGTTGAGCTTCGCGACATACGCGAAACCCCATTCAACGGGAACCAGCATGGCGTCGCGGTCTATAGTTACAATGATGACGGAATCGCCCGTTCGATCGAAGTTGCCAATTGCGACATCCACGACTTCCAGAAGAACGGCATGGCGCTCAATGCCGCCGCCAATACGCCGCTGGATGTCAACGTGCACGACAACACGGTAACTGGCTACGGCCCGACCGACATCACAGCCCAGAACGGCATACAGGTCTTTGCCGATCTGGCGACGGGAAGCGTGGAGGATAACGTTGTTGCCGATATCGCCTACGACAACACGAATTCGACCATCAAGTGGGTCGCCACCAGCATTCTGAACTACTTCGGCGGCATCGACATCGGCCGCAACACGGTGACCGGCGGCCATGTCGGCATCTACAACTTTGACGGCGAAGGCACGATCGACGAAAACAACCTGACCATCGAGAAAATCGGCGTTTATGCATGGGGCATCATCGCGTCGGATCCGAACCACGCGATCCCCGCGCCGTTCGCCGCTCCCGAGGAAGCCGCCAAGGGCGCTGACTTTAAATCGGCGGCGGCACTCCTCGTAGTCGACATTCTCCGCAACATCGTCACTTTCAGCGGCGGCGATAACACAGTGACGTTCGGCATCGAGGCCGATGGCGGCTTCGGTCCCGACGATCTGGCATTTACCGCCAATGAGAACATCGTCACCGGGTTTGAGGTCGGCATCGAAGTCTTCGAGTGTCAGTCGTCCTGCGGGGCCGGTATCATCACCGCCGCATCGGCGTATTCCAATTCGCTGGGCGGCAACACCATCGGCATGCGCTCGAATTGGTCGGGCGGCACAGTCGACGGTTCGGCCAACTCGTGGGGCTCAGTCGATCCCGGCGTTGTCGCGGGGCAAGTGGTCGGCGATATCGACTACACGCCGTGGCTGGACGCCATCGACAGCGATGGCGGCACTGCCGGATTCCAGGGCGACTTTTCGTCACTCTGGGTCGACGACGACAGCCCGCAGACCGGCGCCGAAAACCGCGTGCAGGAAGGGGTTAATCTCGTCACCGCCAGCACGGTCTATGTCGTGCCGGGTAACTACCCCGGGCAAGTCATCATTGACGGCTACACCAATCTCAATCTGATCGGCTCGGGTGTGGGTGTCAGTACGATCGAGGCGACCGCTTCAATGACGCATTCATTCGTCACGCCCGGTCCGAACAGCAACTATGCCGTCATTTCGGCGGAAAACTCTTCCTCCGTTGCCATCCAGGATTTGACGGTCGACGGATTGGGACTGGGCAACAGCAACTACCGCTTTATCGGCATCGGTTATCGCAACGCCGGCGGTTCGGTCTCCGGATGCGAAGTCAAGGACGTCCGGAACACGCCGATCGACGGTTCACAGCATGGTGTCGGGATTTATGGATTCGCCGATGACGGTAACGCCCGCACGCTCCTGGTCACTGACAACGACGTCTTTGGATTCCAGAAAAACGCAATGGTCCTGGCCGGTGCAGACCTGACCGCCCACGCCACTCTCAACGACGTTTCGGGCGCCGGACCAGTGACGTTTATCGCGCAGAATGGCATCCAGCTCTCCAATGGCGCGCAGGGCTCGATCTATGAGAATGACATCAGCGGATTCTCTTACACGCCGGCGACTTTTGCCTCAGCCGGAGTCCTCATCTTCTCGGGTGCGGGCCTGGTTGCGACAACCGTCAACAGCATCTCCGAGTGTCAGGTCGGCGTGTGGTACATCGACGCCAGCGGCAACATCGATGGGAACACCGTAACCGCAACAACCGCCGGCATGGGCGCGACGCCCTACTGGTGGAACATCATCGCTGACCCCGGTGTCTCAACCAAGACGCCGCCGCATTCCGGTTATGATCTCGATGCCACAGCCGGCGGCCATCAGGCGGCGGGGATTCAGGCGCTGACGACAAGTGTCTCTGGGAACATCGTCGACGGTGACGGCAACGGCGTCGGAATCGGTGCCTATGTCTTCGGCACTGAGACGATGGATTTCTCGGCCGACGACAACAAAATCACAAATTTTGACGTGGGGATGGAGTTGTACCGCGACCCGACCGCTGCGCTGTCTTCAATCGTGACGTCAAACCGCCTGTACAACTCCAATTACGGCTTGGCCAACTACAGCGGAACGGTCGATGCCCAATTCAACATCTTCTCCAACACGACCAACGCGGACGACGACACGCCCGGCAACTACTACAACGAGAATTGCTGGAGCGATTACAGCGGCACGCCCCCGTATCCGGTCGGCGGCGCCGGGGCCAATGTCGACAACAATCCCAATGTCGACTGCGGCCTGCTCATGTCACCTGATGCGATTGCTTATGATTGTTCCGGCGACTTTACGTTCGATGTGTTGATCGGTGAGATCGTCGAAGATCTCGCCGGTGCGGAGATCAAGATCTCCTATCCCTCGTCGTTGACCGTCGACGCGGTCACCACGTCGGTGCCCGACGGTGTGATTTTCTTCTGGGGTCAGACATCGCATCCGTCCGGCAACCGCGACACGCTGCAGGTCATTTTCACGATGACGGTCGGCTCGCTCTACGGACCCGAAACCATATTTAGCGTGACCATGAGCGGGACGGAAAGCTGTCTGGACGACGAGATCAAAATGGTCGCACGCAACCTGTGGCACCCCGGTTTTGTGCTGTTCCCGGTGCCCTTGGCAGGACCGATTGCATTGACTACCGATTGCGAAGACCCGGTGTTCACATTCAACGGCCCCGCCGACGGGCTGTGCTTCAACACAGTTCCTTCGCTGGACATTTCGGCGTCGGACGACTGTGATCTGGACGCTGTCTATTATCAGTATGACGGCTGCGACGGCGCGGGCTGGACCCTGCTTGCGGGCGGACTCAGCGGCACAGCTTACAGCAACGCCGCATGGGCACTGGCAGGATTCGCGGGTCTGAGCGACGGCAACCATTGCGTCTATTTCAAAGTGGTCGACGACTTCGGCCACGTCAGCAGCGACACATGCTCATTTTCATGGTGCTTTACCAAAGACGTCACGCCGCCGGACATTACCTGCCCGGATGATTACTCGGTTGAGTGTGAAGCCGAGATCACCGCGTGCGATCCCGGCGATGCCACCGCAACGGACAATATCGGTGGTGTGACGATTACGTGCGCCGATGGACCATTGGTCGGCGGACCGTGCGGCGGGACGGTGACGCGGACATACACGGCGACCGACGACTGCGGCAATTCCAGCGAGTGCGACCAGATCATCACGGTCGAGGATCAGACCCCGCCGACGGTCACCTGCATGCTTGACATCGACGTGCAGCGCTTTGTCGATCTGCCGCCGTGCGATGTCCTCGATGCCACGGTCACCGACAACTGCGGTCCGGTGACAGTGGTCTGCGAGCGTTCCTCGGTCGGCGGTGTGGGGTGCACCGATGTTTCGGTTCCGATCACCTACACGTACACGGCCACCGATGCCTGCGGCAACGAGGCGTTCTGCGAGCGGGTGGTGACGGTGCTGCGTCCCGATTGCCCCTTCTTCGTGGCGGCGGGGGATGTGTCATCGCCGGTGGATGTGGCGGTCGGCGGACGGACCACTATTCCGATTCGTCTCGATAGCGCGCAGTCGGATGTCGGCTCCTTCGAGCTGGCCTTTGCTTATGATGATGAGGTGTTCAGCATCGCCCAGGTCGAACGGGGATCCGCCTTGGCGGACTGGGAGTACTTCACCTATCGGCTGGAGACCGGCGTGATCCGTCTGATCGCCATAGCGGATTTGGCCAATGGTGCGATGCATCCCCCGTCGTCGGCGTACCGTCCGGTGGGGGTGTTGGCCAATGTGACGGTCAACGTGACGCCGGACCGCTCTTTAGCCGGTCAGAGCGTCTACTGGCAGACGTGTCTGGATGGCTGCACCGACAACACCATCAGCAGCCGCACAGGAGACATGACCTTCGTGATGGCGGAGTCGGACTATGAAAACTGTGCCGCCTCTCTCTCCGGCAGTGTATTGCCGGGAGTCCAACTGGGCAGCGCCCAGATGCGGATCGTGGAGCCGGCGGGATCACGGGGTGACATCAACCAGAACGGCCTCTCCTACGAGGTCGGCGATGCGATCCTGCTGGTCAATTATCTGATCAATGGCGTGGAGGTATTCTCCGAAGATGCCGCGCTGCGTGCCCTGCAGGTGCAGGCGGGAGATGTCAACGGGGACGGGGTGTCCCTGACGGTGGCGGATCTGACCTACCTGATCCGGGTGATCAGCGGCGCGGTCAGTCCGACCATCGAGGCGAAGCTGAGTCCGTATGCGGGCTCCGCGACAGTG
>DASWIS010000006.1 GCA_036397555.1 Candidatus Zixiibacteriota bacterium
GGCCGCGCCGGACGGCGACGCCTCACCCGTCAGAATCCGCACGAGATAGACCAGGTCGCCGACCGACAGCATCACCCCGTCGTTGTTGATGTCGGAGGCCGCAATCTGCGCCGCACGAACAGGCGGATCGGAGGACAGAGCACTCGATCCGTACACCAGCGCGCGCGACAGCAGGACAGCGTCGCCGACTTCGAACGCCGAACCGTTCTGGTTAATGTCGCCGATGCCGTTGGCCGGCGGAGCGACACGGATGACACCATTGGTCTGGCGCAGTGTCGGAACGATGATCGTGTTCGGCAATGCCGCGAGCCACACCTGAGCGTCGGCGTTTTCACGGACAAACGCCATCGTGCCGGATTTGTCGATCACGACGTTGTCGTAACCATCCTGGCCTTGCCAAGACACCGACAACTCCTGTCCCACATTGGCCTGATCGGAGCTGACGGCGAATGTCAGGTACGCAATCGTACCGTTGAGAACGTATGCGTCGGCCGGCGGGACAGCCGGACCGTTTTGCAGATTGGTGATTGCCGTAAAGCGAATCTGCGACGGTCTATCGCCCTCTTCGGGCTGGGACAGTCGGTGGGTGAAATACTCCCACTGATCCATCGCTTCGCCGCGCTGGACATCCAGCAGCGCCAGGGCGGTGCGATCGAATCCGATCAGCAGATCAAGATCTCGCACCGCATAGCCGTCGGTGTTCAATGTGACCGGTACGGTCACTTGTGAACCGACGACCACATCGACCGGCTGGCCGGGGTTGCCGACGGCAACCGGCATGGTCGGACAGTCGGGCGCCGCAACCGTCACGATCCAGTCACACGATGATTGATTTCCCACCGCATCGGTAACCGTGAACGTGTAAATGACGTCTATTGGGCTTCCGGTGCACCCGACTCCGCCCAGACTGGTCCGCTCGCATGTCACGGTCGAACCGCCGCACGGGTCATCGAGAGTCACCAAGCCCGGATCGCAATCGGGCAGATCGGCAAACGTGGAGACGGTGTCGTCATCCGGACATGTAATCGTCGCCTCGACCGCGTCGACCGTCAACTCGTAGTTGCCATAGTCGCCGGCGTAACCGTCGACGATGATGTAATAGGTGTTCCCGCCCGTGATCGGCAGGCAGGAGATCTCGGAAATGAAACCGGGACAGAAGTCATCGTTGCAGGCATACGGCGATCCCGGCGTCACGCTGTTCTCATAGAGATACAGCTTCGTGTCGTAATCGGTCGCCGGGTTGCAGAGACTCAAATTGATGATCTGATCGGCTGCCGGGGTGTACTCAAACACGACATCGGGCGAAGTCGAACCCGAATACGGGCAGACCTCATCATAATTGTCGACGCAGTCTTCGGTCGTGCCGACGAACGAATACGGCAGTCCGCCGATGACCACCGCCGAGCCGACATCGTCGTTGAGACACTGGCACTCGTCAACCTCAAGCACATAGTCGCCCGATGCGCCACCGTAACCGTCGATGACGATGTAATACGTATTGCCGCCGGTCACCGGGGTGCAGTCGAGGATTGACGTATACCCCAGCGCCGCTCCGCAACCGTCGTCATCGCAGGCATACGGCGATCCGGGCGTGACCGAATTCTCATAGATGTAGACCTTGGTGTCGTACGATGAGTTGCACAATACGACCTTGATGATCTCGTCGGCCGCGGGCGTGTATTCATACACGACATCGGGCGAGGTCGAGCCGCTGTACGGACAGGTCTCGTCGTAGTTGTTGACGCAGGCGACCGTGGAGCCGGCATCGACATAGGGAATGCCGGGGATGACCGTCGCCGAGGCGACGTCGTCGTTGCCCTGACAAACGATGCCGCAGGACGTGACGTTCAACTCGTAGTCGCCGTTGAGCCCGCCGTAACCGTCGACGACGATGTAGTACGTGTTGCCCGCGGCGACGCTCAGGCAGGAAATGTGCGATTGATAGGTCGGGCCGCCGCACGCGTCATCATCGCACGCGTAAGGCGATCCCGCGGTGACCGCGTTCTCGTAGACGTACACCTTCGTATCATAAGAGGAATTGCACAGGTCGATGGTGATCGCCTCGTTGGCGACCGGTGTGTACGAATAGACGACGTCCGGTGAAGTCGATCCTGTAAACGGACAGGCCTCATCGTAGTCGTTCGTGCAGCCGGAGGTCGACCCGGCATCGGTGTAGGGCAGACCCGGTATGTCGATGGCGGACGCCACATCGTCGTTGCCCTGGCATTCGGGGCAAACTTCGATCGACAAATCATAGTCGCCGAATTCCCCGCCGTAGCCGTCGACGACGATGTAGTACGTGTTGCCGCCGGTCAACTGCACGCATTCCAGTCGGGACTGGTACGCGAAGCCCGGACCGCAGGCGTCGTCGTTGCAGGCATAGGGCGACCCGGCCGTCTCGGCGTTTTCGTAAAGGTACACTTTTGTGTCGTACGCCGAATTGCACAGCTCGATGGTGATCTTCTCATCGGATGCCGGGGTGTAGGAGTAGACGACATCGGGCGATCCGCCCGCCACGAACGGGCACGACTCATCATAATCGTCCGCAAAGCCCGAAGTCGAAGCCACGTCGGCAAACGGCATACTGGCGATGACGGTCGCGCTTGCGATATCTTCACCGCCGACCTGCCCGCTGTGGCTTGGGTTTTCAACGTTTGGCGGCCCGGTGTACGCCTTCTTTGGCGGGTGCTTCTTGGCCCGCATCATGTCTTCCATCGTTGCCGGTGTCACCGTATTGAATGAGCCGTCGACCGACTTTAAGGTCGGATCGGCCTTGCCGTCTGGTCCCGGTTTGGGACGACCGGCCTGGCTCAACGAATACAGTGAGACCCCGACGACCAGGAAGACGGCGATGGTACAATAAATCATCCGTCTGACGGTGATCATGTGGGGCTCCCTTCGTGAGGTGATGGTTGGGGTGTTGCGTTAACGGTTCAAGCTGCCAGACAGGACGCCGTATCAATCTGCGTCCCTGCGCTTAACGAGCTGCGCATTGGAAAACTCTTCAATTATGTCGTTCACGGTTTCACACATGCGCCGGCCGTCAGTCGCTGCGATACTCGAAGCCAGCGCCGTGTGAGCGGGTGAGACAGTTACCTGATTGGAAACGATTACAGAAATGGCGGATAGCTGACACGCGCAACCGCAGGATTAGCGTCGGTTGACTTCGACGGTCAGACCCTGAGAGCGCCTCCCCTCTCCTGCCCCGTATGCTATTGGTGTGGCCCGGCTTGGGACCCGGACCGAGGATTGTCCTAAGCCCAACGCTCCGACATGATTGCAGAATTGTCAAGCGATTTCGGCGTCACGACGCGGTCTTTGGACGATTTCGGCTTCCTGTATCGGATTCTCATCGGGTTCAACGACAGCGTTTTCTGGCCCAGGTTAGATCCGGAGTGTACCTTAAGCCCAACCAGTGCGTGGCGCCGACCACAGTCGGGATTCCGCCGTAACGATCAGGGTGTCAGGAGGATAGACCGATGAAGATAGGGGTTCTGGGAACCGGAGATGTCGGGAAACACCTCGGCGATGGATTCATCGCGCTCGGACACGATGTGATGATGGGATCGCGCAGCGCAACCAATGAGAAGGCGCTCGCATGGAAGAAAACGGCCGGGGCCAAAGCGTCGGTCGGGACTTTCGCCGCCGCCGCACAATTCGGTGAGACGATCGCGTTGGCGACATTGGGTGTCGCGACGCTCGATATTCTCGAGTCGGCGGGACCGGAGAACTTCAAGGGCAAGCTTGTGCTCGATGCGACCAACCCGCTCGATTTCTCCGGCGGGATGCCGCCGAAACTCTCGGTCGGACACACGGACTCGCTCGGTGAGCAGATTCAGCGGGCGATCAAGGATGCGCACGTGATCAAGTGCTTCAATACGGTCGGAAGCGGGCTGATGTTTCGACCGAATCTTCCCGGTGGTCCACCCGACATGTTCATCTGCGGGAACAACGCTGACGCCAAGAGACGCGTGGCCGCGTTGCTCAAAGACTTTGGCTGGGGCACGATTGACTCAGGCGGCATCGAATCGTCACGTTATCTCGAGCCGATGTGCATGACCTGGGTCCTGCACGGTGTGATGACGAATTCGTGGAATCACGCGTTTAAGATGCTGCATGGGTGATGCGGCATTCCGTATCCTTCCCCTCACCCTACCCTCTCCCAGAGGGAGAGGAAACGAATCTGACTCTGGGGGAGATTTACTCAATCGCCCTCTCCCGTTGGGAGGGGGACGGGGTGAGGGAATCCACAGCGGCGATTGTGTTATGAGTGGAGAATAGTTCGATGTACTCCTCTCCAAGCATCCTCTCCGCCATCGGCAACACCTCGATGGTGCAACTGCGCAAGGTTGTCCCGCCCGGCTGCGCGAGAATCTTCGCAAAGCTCGAATGGGAGAACCCGACCGGCAGCATGAAAGACCGTCTGGCGCAGGCGATGATCGCGCGTGCCGAGGAGGATGGACGCTTGAAGCCGGGATACACGATTGTCGAATACACCGGCGGCAGCACCGGCATATCGCTCGCGCTGATTTGTGTCGCGAAAGGATACCGTCTTCGCATCGTCACCTCCGATGCGTTCAGTCAGGAGAAGCGGCGGCAGATGGCGGCGTTCGGCGCGGAACTGACGCTGGTCCCCAGCGAGGGCGGCAAGACAACCAAGAAGCTGATTTTGGACATGATCGAAGCGGCCCGGCAGATCAGCCGCGAGCCGAACACCTATTGGACCGACCAGCTCAGCAATACAGATAGTATCACCGGGTATTATCCGTTGGGCGAGGAGATTTGGAGCCAGACTAACGGCAAGGTCGATGCATTTGTACACTCTGTCGGCACGGCGGCGTCATCGCGCGGTGTCGTCACGGTGTTGAAGCGGCACAATCCGAAGCTGAAGTTTGTCGCGGTCGAACCAGCCGAATCCGCGGTGCTCTCCGGCGGTCAGCCCGGACCTCACAAGATCGAAGGAGTCGGGATCGGCTACATTGCGCCGCTGTGGGACCCCAATCTCGCCGACGAAATCATCGCAGTGAAAACCGACGACGCCAAGGCAATGGCCCGACGCCTCGCCCGCGAAGAGGGCCTCTTCGCGGGCACATCATCCGGCGCGAATGTCATCGCCGCGATCCAAGTCGCCGAACGCCGCGGCCCCGACGCCATCGTGGTCACGCTGATGGTGGACTCGGGGCTGAAGTATTTGAGTACGGATGTATTTGGGGGATGATCTGGAGCGGTAGTGAGCATCCCCACAGAAAGTTGTGGAGCACCAGTGCGTCAAGACACCGACTTGATTAATGCGTGATTGGGACCTTCCCGAGCTTGACAAGGGTTTTAGCAAGCCCTGTGAAAAAACCTGTCTCCTCAGCCTTGACAACTGGCACATGAAGCGTCCCAGTGCGTTGAAGAAAGAGAGGTCGCCCTCTGAATGAAGCGGCGTGACTTGAAACAAGGAATACCCAGCCTGCACCACCAAAGATGAACCGGTAGGCAGTGTGGCCATCGATTCGACTAATCCGTTCGGGTGTCAGGACAGCATTAACTGTCTTGCCTTCCAGATCGTCGGAGATTATCGCGCACATCAGGCAACCGTATTCGTGGGGCTCGCCTGGATCATTCGCTCTAATCATTTCTCTAAGTCGCTGCTCGTGTTTGGCTCCAATCTGGATTTCCTTAAAGTATTCCAGCAACGAGACTGCGGCGCGCCACAAAATGGACCTTTGGAACAGTTTGAATTTCGAGTACTCGATGTGGCTCATGTACGTTCCCCAGTTGCGCTTCTCGAAATGAACGTCTGCGCCGCCATACCATAACTTGCTGGCGTAACCCTCATAGACGCTAAGAATCGTCTCACAGTCCTGGCACAATAGTCGCTCTCGGATTCCCTTTTGTCTATCGTGTCGATTGGGAAGGTTTGGATCAGTCGACATCGCATGAATCCGATGCTTTTCATCGTATATCGGCTTGTACATGAATTCGGGAATAATGTGTGAGTGCTGCAATGGGGCTTCTCGCCGGCATAGTCTGCAATGGCGGTGACTCACAGATTGCTGAGGATTTGTCTGGTCGCCGTCGGCCTTTTCCGCAATGGACGCTGGGGGCCGTTCGAAGTACAATCTTTAGTCACTCCAACTGGGGTTACATTTTGGCCGAACGCTTTGGCCCTTTCCCACTCCGAACAGGGAATTCACTCAGTATCCCGTTGATCAAATGCGGCGCTACAATCATCAGGTCCCCTGTGGATCCCCAGCTCTCGGCGCTACCCAACCACAGTAGTTGTGAAGACGTGTCTGATTCTGCCATACCTATGGTGATGGCGCGATAGTAAGTATCAATGGCTCGATCGTGGACTGTTGTTGTCTGCGTTGAGCTTAAACCTTGAGCAAAACCTTCCCAAAATCCTTTGGGGGGGCTCGTCCCGGAAGGAGGCTGAGAGGTGTGAGCAGTGTATCCCGGGATGTTCTCGTGATGCGATTCAAGCTTACCGACAATCCCAATTACAACGTCGGGCGAGTCGGCATTGTACTGCATCCCCATTGATTCCAATGAATCCCTTACCATTGCAAGTAGCGTCTGCTCCATAAGCTCATTAGTGGATAATCCCAATATTACCATTTTGAATGTTCTGACCGTTCGAAGGTCATAGTCCGGCTGCGAGTACGAATTGACATTCATCAGTATGCGCTTCCCCACGCACCCCGCACCGAGGATAAGGATCAGCGCAACTGCGAATCTTGCTTTACGTTTCATGACTACCAATCCCACGGTGGTGGCACCGGTGCCCCTCAGCTAGAATCAGTTTCATAACTGAATTCGCAAGTAAATCAACGGATTACGCCGAAGTTGGACCTCTTGCATCCGCCGCTCCTGTCACGGAATCCGGTCTGTTTGGGATGGACCAGACTGTCTCCTCCCTCCTCGGGAGGACCG